>JAQVVB010000355.1 GCA_028699215.1 Sphaerochaeta sp.
GCAGCGAGTGTCGTTTCGCTCATTCCTGTCATCATCGTCTTTCTTGCCTTGCAGAAGTTTTTCGTGCAAGGGGTGGCGACTGCAGGACTAAAGGGGTGATGTCATGTTGGAAATTACGCAGAAAGAGGTTATCGATGCTCTTGATACTGCTTCACATCTGATCAGGAGTAATCTGAAGGATTTTACCTATCACTGTCAGAATCACTCTTCAGTCAACAATGTGTATCCCCGTTGTGAAAACAACCAGTGGACTTGTGGGTTTTGGCCAGGGGAGGTCTTCCTTGCCTATGTCTATACCCAAGATGAGGTGTTTCTCAAGACTTCCCATATTTTGGTGGATAGTTTTTTACACCGAATAGAGAACAAGGTGGAGGTCGACCATCATGACATGGGCTTTCTCTATTCCCCTTCCTGTGTCTCCGTATATGGTGCAACAGGGAGTCTGAAGGCAAAAACGGCTGCAATTCTTGCATCTGATCAATTGCTGACCCGTTTTCAAGAAAAAGGCAATTTCCTGCAGGCTTGGGGAAAGATGGGTGAGGTGGAGAATTATCGGTTCATCATCGATTGTCTGATGAACCTTCCCTTGCTCTATTGGGCGACAGAAGAGACGGGAGATGAGACGTATCGAACCATCGCACGTAAGCATACCGCTACCTGTCTGTCTTATTCGTTTCGCAGCGATGGTTCTACGTTCCATACGTTTTTCATGGATCCGAATACAGGAAATCCGGTACGAGGAGAGACATGCCAGGGCTATGCCGCCGACTCTTCTTGGGCACGGGGGCAAGCTTGGGGTGTGTATGGGCTTGCTTTGAGTTACCGCTATACAAAAGATCCTGCTTGCATCATGCAGTTTGAAAAGGCAGCGAACTATTATCTTTCTCGTCTTCCTGAGGATTTGATCCCGTATTGGGATCTTATCTTTGTCGAAGGGGAGGAACCAAGGGACTCTTCAAGTGCTTCAATCGTTGCCTGCGGTTTCCTTGAGATGGCGCCTTTCTTGGATGGGGAGAAATCTGCGTACTACACTGCTTGGGCTAAGAAGATGATGAAGAGTCTGTATGATTCGTATCGGGTGAAAGACCATGCTCTTTCCAATGGATTGGTCTTGCATGGAACCTATTCCAAGAAGTCTCCGTTCAATACCTGTACACCAGAAGGTGTGGATGAGTGCGTCTCTTGGGGAGATTATTTTTTCATGGAAGCGCTTATGCGCCTCAATGGTACTTGGAAGAGTTTCTGGTAGGAGTACAGGGTATGAAGGCGACAGCATTTTATTCACGGTCCGAACGGTTTTTCTTTGATGACAGGGAGAAAATCGCTGCATATGTGAGGGAACAGGATCCAGATGAGGTCTCTCACATCATCCGGGTAGCCGATGATGTGGTGAATCAGAGGTTCCTTTTTGATTTACGATGGGATATGGAACAGACTCAGGTTCCTGTTGTTTTTGATGGAGATATCGACTGGCTTCATCAACCGGGAGATGATTGTGAGTGGGTGTTTGCATTCAATCGTATGAGGTTTTGGATTTGCCTGGGACAGGCGTATGCGCTCACCAAAGATGAGAAATATGCCCAGAGTTTTGCTTCTCAATTGTGCGATTGGATAGAGCGGGTGAAACGGACGGACCCTCTCTGTGCAAAGGCTTGGAGATCGATAGAAGCCGGTCTGCGAATGGAGTATTGGACGAAAGCAATGCTGTATTTCGAAGGGAGTTCTGCCATAACGGAAGAAGTGGTCGATGCTTTTCTGTTTTCGGTGAATGACCATGCAGAGTTTCTCCTCTCAGTTTGGGACACGTATCATCTTATGAGCAACTGGGGCGTATTGGAGAACCATGGGTTGTTCATTGCTTCGATGATCCTTTTTGAAAGTGAACAGACCAAACGCTATCGTGATGAAGCTATCTCTCGTTTGGAAAAGGAAATCCGCATGCAAGTCTATGATGACGGATCACAATGGGAACAATCTCCGATGTACCATAATGAGGTCACCCACGATTATCTGGATGTGGTGATTCTTAGTAGACGAAATGCAATCGATATACCTCCGATACTGGAAGAGAAAGTCCATGCAATGTGCCTTGCTTCCCTTGCCTGGCAGAAAAGTGATGGATGCGAGCCTTGTAACGGCGATAGTGACGATATCGACCAACGGGATATCATCACCAAGGCAGCGTATTTGTTTGCCGATGGAAAATTGAAGGCCAAAGGGTATCCTCGTTTCGATTTCGACACGATCTGGGATTTGGGATATGAGGCCTCGCTTGCTTATGATAGGCTTCCTGTCATACAGGAAACCGATCTTCTCAAGGTGCTTGGAGATAGTGGCAATGCGTATGTGAATTCCGATGGGATGTACTTGCATTTTCATTGTGGGACGCTTGGAGCCGGTCATGGCCATAGCGATGCATTGCATGTTGATCTGTATGCCAATGGTGAGGATGTGCTCGTTGACGCTGGACGGTATACCTATGTGCCGAAGAAAGAGCGATATGAGTTCAAGGACTGCACTGCCCATAATACGACTACCGTTGATCATGAAAATTTCACGGTCTGCAAGGATAGTTGGGAGTGTTCCAAGCTCACGGAAACGGTGAATTTCAAGGCGGTGGAGAAAGGTCGTTATGTGTTTTTGCAGGGAGGTCATCTTGGATATATGGATCGGGGGGTGTTTGTCAACCGAAAGGTTGTAGTCCTTCAATCTGATCTGATACTCCTGTGTGAAGAGTTTTATGCTAAGGACGATCACAGCTATCAACAATACCTGCATTTCAATAGTTCTGGAACGGTGAAAAACAACCGGTTCAGTTCAGAGAAGAATGAGGTGCAGGTGGTTGTACTTTCCCAGAAACAGGTAAAACAGAAGGTTGTGCCTTCAAGGCTTTCCCGACACTACAATGAGTTGGAAGACAATGAAACGCTGGTTCAGGAAGTTGAGGCCGAGGATTTCTGTTCTCTTTTCACGTTATTGTCGTTGAACAGACAGGGAGAATTTCAGCATGCAGAGATGGCAA
>JAQVVB010000051.1:0-1308 GCA_028699215.1 Sphaerochaeta sp.
GATATCTATTTCGGGTTGTAGCGCAGGGGTTTAGCGTACTAGTCTGGGGGACTAGGGGTCGACGGTTCAAATCCGTCCAGCCCGATTTTCAGAAGGGGAACTGAGCAATCAGTTCCCCTTTTCTATGCACTTAGCCTATTGCCCATTGCTACGCACCATTATTATACACTATTACAATTCTGTAGCAAAGCAATAACCTCTGAAATCTTGATACTACAAATATAAGTCCATATGGAAATATCATTAAGATTTCTTTTCGACTGATACGTATTCGTTTTTTTCGACGATGGACCTTTTTCCCTTTCACTCTCCCCATGACTGAGGTATTCTTTGTTCTGGAGGCATCTGAGCAATGAAAAAACGCAACAAAATACTTTTAATCTGTATAGTCATCCTGCTTGTCATCTATGCAGCAGGCAATCTGGTAATCAAAAACATCGAATCGGATTTGAAAGAACTTTCAACCTTGGAAATCACAGATGTAGATTTCTCACAATTGAAAAACGGAACATATAAGGGATCTTATGCAGTTTTTCCAGTAGATGTGGAGGTTGAAGTAGAAGTATCTGATGCAGAAATACAAACCATCCAGATTGTAAAACACCGTAATGGACAGGGAAAACCGGCAGAAATAATTCCATCTCTTGTAGTCAAAAACCAGTCACTGGATGTTGATGTGATTTCTGGCGCTACGTACAGCAGTAAAGCTATACTTAAAGCGATAGAACTCGCTGTGCTTCAAAAATAACGAGAAAAAACTATACAAAACACCATGATTACACTAAGATTTGCTTGGACTTTCACCATCAGCAATGGTTTGGATAGAGAGGTTGTCATGAAAAAGATTACAGGAGTACTTTTCATCCTCCATCTTCTCGTTGGTACAGGCGGCATGGCAGGTGGTTTTGCTTGCCTCATCGACCCGCATTCCCCTTTGGGAGCGCCAGTTGAAATGCTACAGAACTCTCCTTTTTCATCTTTCTTGATTCCAGGGATCCTTCTCTTTTCTGTAATCGGTATAGGCAACTTCATTTCTGCAGCAGTATTGACCCAATCAAAAAAATGGAGTGGATATACCAGCAGCATCTCTGGATGGGCCCTGGTAATCTGGATTATCGTCCAATGCTATATGATTCAGTCGATTGTGTTTCTTCATGTCCTTTTTTTCTGCATAGGCTCCATACAGGCTGTCTTGGCCTTTTTACTTCTCTGGGATACCAAGCAATTTCCAGCCAGTTGGATTCAAAAATTCACAGGCACATCACCAAAAAACTAATGCTGTCTGTATACCCAAGAGGTATGTTTTTT
>JAQVVB010000051.1:1408-12172 GCA_028699215.1 Sphaerochaeta sp.
TTGCACTATTTTCCTGCATCCTGTTTTTCGTGTTTTTAGCCATTGAAACCCTTGCAGACCAACAGCAGTACGTTTTCCAACAATCAAAATATGGCTTGTTGCCTAAAAAGGAAAAGTGGAAGACAGATTATGAACAAGGTTTTCGCACCACAAACCTTTTTTCCCGTTCACGTCATCCAAACTATTTTGGAGAAATCGGAGTATGGTGGAGCCTCTATTTCTATGGTTCTTTTACTACTGGTAAACTGATTAATCCAAGTATTGCAGGGCCGATTCTCCTTACCTTGCTGTTTTTAGGTTCTACGGTGTTTACCGAAAGCATTACACAAAGCAAATATCCTGCATATGAACACTATAAGAAGAGAGCTTCTGCCATCATCTTCAAATTCTGGTAGTAGGCATGCTAAGATACTGTAAGATTGGAGGTTCCGATGAAAGGGAAACCATTGATTGCAGCACTTGCCCTCCTGATCATTTTAGCGCTTGTATTAATAAGCATATGGCGCATCGCAAACAGAACAAACGATAAGGAAAAGGAAACAACGATGGAAGTTCAAACACAGCGGTTTCAGTTTCAAATGATAGATCAGACCCTTCTTGCAGAACTATCGCAGAAGGAAAAAGAGATCATCCTCAATAAAGGTACAGAAAGAGCGTTTACCGGAGAATATACTGATTTAGCACAAGAAGGTACCTATTATTGCAAACAGTGTGGATCTCCTTTGTATACATCACAAGACAAATTTCACTCCTCCTGCGGCTGGCCATCGTTCGATGATGAGCTACCCTTTGCCATTGAGCGTCATACCGATGCTGATGGTTCTCGTACAGAAATCATTTGTGCAACCTGTAAAGGTCATCTTGGTCACGTATTCCTTGGCGAAGGGCTCACGGATAAGGATACCCGACACTGCGTAAACTCCCTATCCTTACGTTTTGAAAAAGGAAGTCCTGTAGCCAAAGCAGTATTTGCTGGAGGTTGCTTCTGGGGAGTTGAGCACCTCTTCGAACAAGTTGATGGAGTCCATGCAGCGATGTCTGGATATACTGGAGGTCATCTGGAAAACCCGACGTATCAGGATGTGCTTACGCATAAAACAGGACATCTTGAAGCAGTCGAAGTACTCTATGACCCTCGTGTGGTCTCCTATGAAGAACTTGCAAAATATTTTTTTGAAATACATGACCCCACCCAAACCAATGGACAAGGCCCGGATATTGGAAACCAATATCTATCCAGTGTTTTTTACAGAAGTCGACATGAATTCGATACTGTGGTGAAACTCATCTCGATACTGGAAGAGAAAGGACTGAAAATTGCAACAAGCCTCAGACCTGCTGCAATTTTCTATCCAGCTGAAGAATATCATCAGGATTATTATGCATTGAAAGGGACCCAGCCCTATTGCCATGCATGGACCAAGCGATTCTAGAGCTTTGACTGCCATATTTTTTCAGCTACCGGAGCCCATTCCCTACTCGTTTCTTCGCATTTTGCAGTGAGTTCATCCACACTTTCAGGTGCAATGAAATCGGTAGAGGGGGCTTCTGTGGCATGTACCATCTCCCTGAGTTTCTCCGGGTTGTCCAGAAGAGGACAAGGACGGAGCATGTTCTCGTTGAACGGTTGCTTCTCTCTATATTGTAAGAACAGGGGGTTTCTGTAGGCTTGCAACAAAGTGGTAGTATGAATATTGCTATCGCTGTAATGAATAAAAGCACAGGGTTCAATATCACCGTTTGCATTGATATGTAAATAACAACGGCCGCCAGCAATACAGCCATCAACGAATTCCCCATCATTCCAGAAATCCATGGTAAAAAGAGGTTTGCTTGCTCTCATGCTGCGAAGCTGATCATACATGAACTTACGCTGTTCTGCTGAAGCCATCAAAGAAGGAACGGCACTCTTCCCTACAGGTATGTAGGTGAAAAACCAAGCAAATTTAGCCCCCATTTCAATCATGGAATCAAGATAGGCTTCGCTACCAATGACCTCGACATTTTTCGAAGTGTAACAACAACTTATCCCAAAAAGAAGTTTTTTCCGTTTGAGAATCTCCATTGCCTTCACTACCTTCTGATACGTTCCTTCACCTCTTCTGAAATCAGTCTCTTCTTCAAATCCCTCAATGCTGATTGCTGTATAGAAGTTCTTCACTCTCAGCATCTCATCAGCAAACTCTTCATCGATGAGCGTACCGTTGGTAAATGAAAGGAAAGCACAATCAGGATGCGCTTCACAAAGACGAATGATATCCTTCTTTCTGACCAAGGGCTCTCCTCCGCTATATATATACATATACGTCCCCAAGGCTTTCCCTTGCAGAATGATTGAATCAAGCGTTTCATAGCTCATTTCCATTTTATTTCCATATTCTGCAGCCCAACACCCAGTACAATGCAGATTACAGGCACTGGTGGGATCCATGAGAATAGCCCAAGGCAGATTGCACTGATACTGTTGTCTGAGTTCTTTTTGATTGGCTCTGCCGATGAGTACGGAATTGACGAAAAAAGTTTTGAAAAAGACCTTGCGTTGCTCAACATCTATGTCCTTCCAAATAGAGACTATATAGCGATACCAGTTTCCTTGAGGGTTCTCAAGAATCGACCGTATGAAATCCCTAGCACCTTTATAAGCGTCTTTAGTATCAAACATATCAACCCATTTCAATAATTTCGGCAAACCCACTTCAGGATTTTCCCCAAGACAATTCAATGCAAATTCTGCAACAGCAGCGGTAATCCGGTTTTTTGTTGTTCCCATCGTTTCTCAATTCTCCTTCAATTGATTGAAAAAAAGCATGTAGCTTACTCTTCATCCATTTTAAAGAAACGCATGGAATATCAATTTGGAAATGGGCATCTTGTATCTCTTGTCCTTTTTTTGGACAATTGGGTATATGTGGGTTAGGATTGTAGCAATTCCGACACCCGTTTGGTAAGAACAAACCCCACCGTCTTCAATTGGGATAGAAACAATTCCGCACTGGTAGGAGGTTTTTTCTTCAACCATTGGTAGAGAGCAGTGAGAATGAAATCCCCGACCATGGTGGCAATTTCCTCAGGATTGAACGATGCATGCTTTTCCATTTGGAGGGTTCGTTCCACCAAGGGTTCCAATTGTTTGTCAAAATGGGTTCTAAACGAGTTGGGGCCTCGCACTTCAAGGGCATTACAGTAAAAAACCCTGTTTCTCTCAAAATACCTACAAAGCATAAGCGCCAGCTCGTCAACAGGTCTTTTATCCAATTCCTCGTACAGTTTCAAGCCCATTTCCTGATCGTAAATCCAATTTACCAATTGATATTTGTCACCGAAGTGATAGTAGAAACTTTTTCGATTAAGCCCACATCGACTGCAGATGGCTTCAATGGAAATCTTTTCTAAAGGAGTGGTAGCCATACAATCCTTCAGAGATTGAGAAAGAGCGGCTTTTGTGATGCAAGTAGTAGACATGGCTATAGTATGAACATAAGAAAACGAAACTGTCAACAAAACCTGCTCTTTTGGACAGAACAGGCTCATTGGGTAATTTTCTATACAGAATATATTTATTGTACAATCACATCAGCACTGATCACACAACTGGCGACCACATAGGAACCCTTTACCAGTGGCTTGGAAAGCTGCTTTTCAGAGAAAACCAAATCGAGATGCCCCATCTCGGTTGCTACTGTGGCCACCATACAGGACGAATCAAAAAAGCCATGGTCCCTGCTCTCAACCTGCAGAACAGGAGCAGCAAGAACCATGAGTTTTTCACCTTTAGCGTAGATGTCTCTCTTCTGCTGTGACAAACTCTCATCTCGAGCCATAATGTAGTTGAAAGGCAACAGTTTCTTGTCATCGAGATGGGCGATTTCTGGATTGGCTTTCTCATAGGAAGGACGATCGTCATATACATCCATCGACTGGGGAAACGCGCAAACCTGAAGAGAGAGAGAACTATCCTCATCAATCTTTTCAAGTGTTGCAGCATGGATCAAATCAGCTATAAACGCTGAGGTTTCATCAGGATTGGTCATGAGTAGGGTAACAAGCAAGGTTTCCCCCACCCCCACTCGGCTAAGAGGTTTTGCCTGCCATATACAACGACCGCTCATATGCATGTCCAAACCTGCAATCTGCAGATCTTCACCTTGCTTGACCGTCCTGAATACTATCTCCAATCCGCTTTTCAGCAGTTTGCTGTAATAAGATCCTTGTACAGCAGGAATTCGTTGTGATTCCTTGAACCACTGCATCAACACTGATTCATCAAGAGAATCGTCTTTCATTAGGGTCTCCAATCCAGTGTTAGCAAGATATACGGCCATATGCATCTCCTCAATGGAAAAAGTGTATCATATTCCCCACTTGCAGGAAAGAAGGCAAAGGAATACTATCTCAAAATCATGAATTCCAAGCAAACAAAACAAAGCCTCACCTTTTTAAGGGGAGTTCAGGAAGGGTTTCCCATCTGTGTGGGATATTTCCCTACAGCGATGGCCTTTGGTCTTGTCTGTAGGGATGTCAATCTGAAAATTTGGGAAGCATTGCTCTTTTCAGTTACAAATTTTGCAGGAAGCGGGCAATTTCTAGCAATCAATCTGCTTGCATCAGGCTCCTTGCTCTTCGAAATCTTTGTAGGGGTACTACTGGTGAATCTGCGGTATGCCTTCATGGGGGCAGCCCTCAGTTCCAAACTCGAAAGCGGCATTCATGGAATCAAGCGCCTGATGTTGGCACATGGGACTACTGATGAAGTATTCTCGGTTGCGGTGCTTCATAATGGATTGCTTTCCTATGCATATATGATGGGACTTGAGCTTGTTTCCTATCTCGGCTGGGTGAGCGGGACAGTAATGGGATTCTTAGTCGGCATGATTCTACCAAATGAACTTCAACTTGCTGTAGGGGTCACCCTGTATGCCATGTTCAGTTCTCTATTTGCCCAGGAACTGCGACAAAAAGGTATACTGGTCCTCTTCATCGCTTCCATTTCAGCCCTACTCAACAGCTTTCTCGTCGTAGTGGTTTCAATGGGAACCGGTTGGGCTTTTGTCGTTTCCATGCTCACTGCCTCAATTTTCGGAGCACTGATCACCCCTGAGATGGAGGAATTGAGCTGATGCATGACATACCTACATTCGTATACATTCTGTCAACGGCTCTTGCAACCTTCGCAGTTAGGGTTCTTCCCTACTATGCTACCTTTCTGAATCGATTGCCCAAATTCATAGCAAAGTGCCTGCGTCTTCTTCCGATTGCCGCTCTGGGTCCCTTGATTTTCCCTGGAGTCATCACCGATTTCTTGCCGCAATGGTACGCTGGGCTTGCAGGAATCTGCGCTTCATTTTTGTGTGCATATCTTAAAGGCGGCATGATCTTCCCCATATTGCTCAGCGTTTTGGTCACCTATCTTGCCTTGTTGTTCTAGCTTGACCATCCCCCCTTCCTACGCCTAGGATAAGGTATGTTCGACGCACATAGGCATTTCACTGATGACAAAATCCCATATGATGCTCTCTTTGCCACCGCATGCCAAAGCGAGTGGATAAAGCTCACTTCGTTACCGGAGATTTCATGGGGTGCCGCCGGTGGACTTGCTGACAAAAGACTTCCCCCACTTGAAGATCTATCTGGATTTCTCCAGCAATATCCGAATGTGCAAGTCGGGGAAATAGGGCTTGATAAGCGATACGGAGATTTGGAAGTACAAGCAACCTTTGTGCGTGCCGTGCTCGATTTGGCCTATGAATGGGAAAGAAGCGTCACCCTCCATGTGGTGCAATCTGATGGTTTGATCATCTCTTGCCTCAAATCCTCCGGCAAGCGTCTCCCCAGGGTTCTGTGGCATGGCTTTGCCTCAAGCCTGGAGATTGCCAAAGAAGCAGCAAAGATCGGATGCATTCTATCGATAGGTCCAAATCTTTTCAAAACAAAACACATGCATATACTGCAACAGTTATCCACTCTGCCTTTTGCTTTGGAAACAGATTACGAGGACAAGGAAAAAACAGCATACCCAGAGTTTCTACAACACCACTATGAACGTGTTTCCAACGCTTCAGGAATTGGGATGGATGACTTGATAAGGAATAATTATGAGATCAGAGCAATTCTTACGAATAACCAGACTTCTCGGTGAGGAACTAGTAGAAGTATTACATACAAAGACCGTGATGGTAGTCGGGCTTGGGGCCGTTGGTGGCATGTGCCTGGAATCATTGGTCCGATGTGGTATCGGGCGACTTATCTTGGTCGACTTTGATACTGTGGGAATCACGAATCTGAACCGTCAGATCCTGGCCACCTACGATACGTTGGGAATGCCGAAAACCGAGGTTGCAAAACAGAGGGTTCTCTCCATCAACCCAGAATGTGAAGTAAAAACTCTGTCACTCTTTGTACAAGAACAAACCATGGACCAGATATTCTCTGAAAAAGTTGATCTTATTGTTGATGCAATAGACTCCCTGAACCCCAAATGCACGCTTCTTCAGACCGCATACGAACGCAATATCCCTGTGGTCAGCAGTATGGGCGCTGCTTTGAGAAGAGACCCTTCTTTGATTCGTACAGGAGACCTGATGGATACCTACGGCTGTCCATTAGCCAAACAAGTACGTTCAAATTTACGAAAACGAGGGATATCAAGAGGAATTGAGGTTGTGTTTTCCCCGGAATTGGTGCGATACACCTATAAAGATCCTGACGAAGAAGCGCATGCTGATTTCAACGAACAAATCAGCAACCAAGGAAGGAAACGCAATGTATTGGGTAGCATTCCTACCATCACTTCCATATTCGGGCAGAACCTCGCGCACCTGGCTTTGAGAAAATTGGTAGGAGAAAATGAGCTTTCCGGTCAAGAAGCATGGAATCCCAATGCCATCAAGAAATGATCAATGCAACTGAAAGAGAAAAGGGTTGATACCACCAAAAAAAGATGATGGTTCAACCCTGCCTTTGCATGAACCGATTAGGAAAATTGCAAGGGAACAAAAAAAGACGGCGTATGGAAATCCGGCTTGAGCGTTCCTACAGGTGCATAGGAAAGATAATGCTTTTCCTTTAGTCCATCTCCACATTTGTAGAGATTTCCCATTAGGCGCAAACCAGAGAGAGATGTATTTGGTTCAACCAAACCAAAAAGAGATAAATCTATGGAGGCTTCAAGTTTCCAAATGCTCCGCTCGATACAATTTTCAAGAATCTGCACGGAAACTGGAATCTGCTTAATAAGGGAAATCGGATAGAGCGTACGATTTCCTCTTCCTTCTCCCCTACCCACCAGCACCTTGGTGCTTGCACTGAACTCAAAGTTCACATACTCGGTTTGGTTCTCAGACTTGAGGAATATTTCTACGCAACTATCAGTATAGGTCTGCTGATTATGCTCAGTGGTCATCCGCCGCAACTGCTTTTCCATAACTGAAAATCTGACATGCAGAAACTGCTGGCTGTAACTGAGCCTTGATGAAACTTCAATGCTTTCCGCCTCACCCCAAAAACTTTGCAACGCAAGGGGAAGCGCATGATCAAGATCCCCTTGAAAAACATGGATAACCTTCTCTTCTTCCATACAATCCTCCACAAGGAGTATAGCCAACCGAAGATATTTCTCCAACTACTTATGAAGCAATACCTGCCAATCTCTTTCTTACTATACCAGACACGTCATTAGGAGCCCTTCATGAAAAAACAAGTTGCACTGTGTATCGTCGTTTTGGTTTTCCTGTGTATCACCACCGGTTGTGATGAAAATAAAGCATCCACTTCAGATTTGGTTCTTCGCTTCACCTGCGACAAGTTCATCCAGTCGCAAAGAAGCCTCATACCAGAAAAAGAACATATGGTCATCACCTCGTATCATATCCAAGGAACTGGCCCCCAAGATGGGACGGTAGATATTGAGGCAATGGATTCATGTGTTACACTGGGGAATCTAGCGATAGGGACATGGAACCTAACCGCTCAAGCCATGAATGCAAAAGGTGCGGTCCTGGCCCAAGGAAATCTAACCACCCTTCTTTCACCTGTCACTTCGAGTGCAACAATGAATCTCACTCAATTGGTGGGAGAAGGATCACTCTCTGTAGGTTTTTCTTGGGATATTGAGCAAGTTGCAGATGATGTTCGTCTTGATATCAGCATCACAGACCAAGAAAACAACCAGGTTTCCTGCAGCAGCATGATACTCGACAAGATGTTGGGAACAGCCAGACTCAATGCAGAGCTTGCAGCAGGTTCCTACTGCCTTAACGCGAAACTCTACAGCCAAGGCTCTGTTGTCAGCGGAGCTACTGAAGCTGTCAGGATCATTGAAGACACAACCACTTCAGGCTCCATTACCATGTATATTGGTGATCGATCATCAGAATTCAGCCTCACTGTCATCAACGACACCATGCTACCCATTTCGGGAAGCATACTTTGTTCACCAGAAAGCCCTTCATCGAAAGAATCGGTCACCCTCACCTTCACACCGGACAATCTACCACAAGACATCTCCATGGAGTCGCTTACTTCGACTTGGTACTGCGAAGGAGAAATCGTACATTCTGGGTATACCTATACTTCAGTTCCTGCAGCAGGCTCCCACCGTTACGACATCATCATGAGTCATCAGAAACTTGGAAGCATCGGAAGTGCAACAATTTTGGTCAACATGCCTCTATAGAGATTCAATCACATAGGCAGGAAGAAGCGTAGGACGATGTGTATCCATATTGATTGAAGCAACCTTAACATGGAGCACACAGAGAACTTCTTCACCGCGTTTGATTGTCTGAAGAAATGTGAGTGAAAAACGCTTGGCTTCTTCCACCTCTGTCTCAACACAGAGCAAATCATCAAGTTTTCCCGGCTTTTGGTAATCGATGAGAATCGACTTGACGACAAATGCGATGTTTTGAGTCTCCATGAGACTGCTCTGGGATCCTAAGGTTTTATCAGAAACCGATATTTCACGGAGCATCTCAGTACGGGCATGTTCTGCAAAATCGAGGTACCGACCATGGTAGACAATGCCACCACAGTCGGTATCGCTATAATATACGCGAAGGGAAAAGGTATGCATCAGATTTGTACCGGAGCACCTTCGAAACGAAGGGTTGATACATAATCGTCATAGGTCTGAGCCCTACGAATCTTCACTACAGAGCCATCACTTTTCAACAGATACTCAGCTGCACGCAATTTCGCGTTGTAGTTGAAACCCATGGAGTGCCCGTGGGCCCCTGCATCATGCAGGACCAACACATCGTCTTTCTCAATTTTCGGCAACATTCTATCTACTGCAAACTTATCGTTGTTCTCGCACAAAGAACCAGTTACATCATAGGTATGATCGAAACTCTGGTTTTGCTTATCAACCACAGTAATATGATGATACGCTCCATAGAGGGCCGGTCGCATCAAATCGGCCATGGAAGCATCAATTCCTACATAGTGTTTGTACTTATGGCTTACATGAAGCACCTTGCTCACCAGATATCCATAGGGACCGGTTATGACTCTTCCACATTCAAAGACAATCTTAAGAGGATCAAGCCCTGCAGGGACGATGATTTGATTGTACAATTCCTGCATTCCCTTGCTTACTGCTTCCAAATCCATGGCGTTTTGCTCAGGTCTATAAGGAATGCCGATACCACCCCCCATATCGATGAATTCGATACGGACTCCTGCTTCCTTCTGGATCCGTACACAGAGTTCAAAGAGCATGCGTGCCGTTTCCACAATGTAGGTGCCATCCAACTCATTCGACGCAACCATAGTGTGCAGACCAAAGCGCTTCACACCCTTTTCCTTCATGATTCTATAGCAGTCGATGATTTGTTCAGAAGTCACACCATATTTAGCTTCCACCGGATTACCGATGATGGCGTTTCCTGTTCTCTCTGGACCTGGATTATAGCGAAAGCAAATCAAGGAAGGAACAGTACCAATTGCTTTTTCCAAAGACTCAATATGGGAGATGTCATCGAGGTTGATGATTGCACCCTGCTTATAGGCCTCGGCAAACTCTTCAAGAGGAGTATCGTTGCTCGTAAACATGATCCTCTCTCCGGTGATCCCACTGGCTTTGCTGAGCAACAACTCGGGTAAGGAGGAACAGTCGCTGCCAAACCCTTCCTTCTCAAGTAAGGAAAGAATGGTGGGATTGGGACAGGCCTTTACCGCATAGTAGTTGCAAAAGCCAGGAGCCCATGAAAACAGATCCTTGAAATGACGCGCATTCTCCAGTATGGCTTTTTCGTCATACAGGTAGAATGGAGTAGGAAGGTCATCGACCAGCTTGTGCAGCTGTTCATTGGAAAGCGGTAGATTTTTTTCACTCATATCTTCAGATTCTCCTCAATTGATGCCATAGCCTTTTCAACATTCTCACGATGCCCATAGGAGGAAACCCGTACAAAGTGCTCTCCAGCCGGACCAAATCCACTTCCAGGAGTGACTACAACATGACAGGTATCCAAAAGCAAATCAAAAAACTCCCAGCTGGGCATGTCGTTGGGGGTTTTTGCCCAGATATACGGGCTGTTGACACCACCATAGACGGTAAGTCCTACTTTGGTCAGACCTTCACGGATAAGTCGAGCGTTCTCCATATAGTAATCCACCAGAGCTCTGCTCTGAGCAAATCCTTCTCCCTGTAACACAGCATATCCACCGCTTTGGGCGATGTTGCATGCTCCATTGAAAAACGTACATTGTCTGCGGTTCCACATGCTGTTGAGCATAGGAGCGGGGGCATCTTCGCAATGTAAG
>JAQVVB010000356.1 GCA_028699215.1 Sphaerochaeta sp.
AGAAAAAACTCATACAAAGTGTCCGAGCCATCGTAACATGTGATGCCGAAGATTCAGTCTTCTATGATGCAGATATACGTATTGATGGCTATCAGATTGAAGCCATCGGGAAAAACCTATCGAGTGAGGGGTGTGAGATCATAGATGGACGAGGTATGTTCGTCTATCCTGGGTTGGTCAACACGCACCATCATTTCTTCCAGACGTTCGTACGAAACCTCATCAGCGTCGACTACCCCAATCTCTTGGTGGTCGACTGGCTGGATAAGATCTATCCCATTTTTGCTCAGATAGACAGTGATGTCATCTACTACTCTTCGTTGGTGGCTATGGCTGATCTGCTCAAGCATGGATGCACGACGGCCTTCGACCATCAGTACTGCTATACCAAAAAAACTGGAAAATCACCGGTTGACCGCCAGATGGAAGCAGCTTCTCTGTTGGGTATCCGCTATCATGCCGGTCGTGGTTGCAATACGCTTCCGAGAAGTAAAGGAAGCACCATTCCTGATGAAATGCTGGAAACGACCGATGAGTTCCTCAGCGACTGCGATCGTCTCATCAAGCTCTACCATGACCCGAACCCAAACAGCATGAGCCAGATCGTGGTTGCACCCTGTCAGCCGATCAACAGCTATCGAGAGACCTTTGTTGAGTCTGTCGCTTTTGCCCGAGAAAAAAAAGTCCATCTCCATACCCATCTTGGGGAGGGGGAAAACCCCATCATGCTCGACCGCCATGGCAAACGGACCCTAGCCTGGGCTCAGGAGATCGGCTTTGTAGGAGAGGATGTTTGGTTGGCTCATGGCTGGGAACTCACCCAAAAGGAGTATGAAGTGATGGGGAAAACCAAAACCGGTCTTTCCCACTGTCCTGCTCCCGCTGTGTTGGGAGGATTTCCCATCATCGACATCCCTGCCATGCAGAGAGCCGGTATGAATGTTTCCCTTGGGTGCGATGGTTCTTCCACCAATGACAGCTCCAATCTGCTCGACTCCTTGCGCATGGCGTATTTGATGCAGTCGTATCATAGCAAGGAGCGCAAGGGTGCTCCCTCTGCATATGAAATGCTCAAGATTGCCAGTGTCAATGGCGCAAAAACGCTGGGACGCTCCGATATCGGTTCTCTTGAAGTGGGGAAGGCTGCAGATCTTTTCTTCATCGATACACGTCCACTGGAGTTATCGGGAACCTTGCACGATCCAAAGAATCTTTTACCACGGTGTGGAGTGACAGGTGAAGTTGCTTTGACCATGGTTGGTGGCAAGGTGGTTTTCCAGGATGGGCGATTTCCTGCACTGGATGAACGAAAGCTTGCAATTGAAGCCGAATCAGTCTGTTCCAGCTCCTTGAGGGCGCTTTTTCCTGCAGTGTTTGATGTTTAATGCATTCCAATGGGGCTATCCCTTTGAATATGAGGAGATCGAAAATGAAAAGAACAGTACTCGTAGCTTGCTTGGTTCTTGTCCTTGGTTGCTCGGTTTTGTTTGCCAAAGGTGCAACAGAAGAGAAAAAAGCAGATGGTTCCATGAAAGTGGCGCTGTTGCTTTCAGGTCCAGCAAATGATCAAGGTTGGAACGCTGTCGCTTTTGAAGGCTTGAAAGCTGCAGAAGCCAAATACAACCTTTCCACTGCCTATTCTGAGAATGTTGGAATTGCAGACGGTGAAGCTGCCTATCGTGACTATGCTGCCCAAGGGTATGATCTGGTCATCGGGCACGGTTTCCAGTTTGGTGATCCTGCTGTTCGTGTTGCTGCACAGTTTCCCGACACCAAGTTCATGGCCATTGAGTCGAATTCCTTTTCAGCGAATACCGCCTCCTATGTAATGGCGTGTGAAGAAGCAGGGTATCTGATGGGTATGCTCAGCTCTTCGATGTCAAAGACAGGGGTCATCGGCATCGTTGGTGGTTTTGAACAGCCCTCTATTGTAAAGGTCGTTGAGGCCTATAAACTTGGGGCTAAAGCGGTCAATCCCTCGATCAAGGTGTTGGAAGCGTATGTGAGCAGTTTTACCGATGTGTCCTTGGGTAAGGAAGCTGGACTTTCCATGGCAGACCAAGGTGCTGATGTCCTTTCCCATATTGCAAATCAGGCAGGTACTGGTGTCATCAAGGCAGCAGAGGAGAGAGGTCTGCTTGCAACCGGCGATTCCTATGACCAGAACTCCATTGCTCCCAATACCGTCATGGCCTCTACCATCTATAGTGTACCGGCTCTTGTCTTGACCGCTGTAGAGAAAGTAAGCACCGATACCTATGTTGGTGGTGTCTTCAATTTGGGAATGAAGGACGGGGTAGTCGATATTTCCGGCTACAACAGTTTCGATGCAAAGATTCCCTCTGAAGTCAAAGAGCGTATTGCTTCAACCAAAGATAAGATTCTGGATGGAAGTTTCAAGGTACCTCTCATCGAAACCAGGACCACTAAATAAGTAACCATGTATGCAGGCTTCTTTTCTTGTGAAAGAAGCCTGTTTGCTCTTGGAGGAGTTTGTATGCCCTTACTTCGCATGACGAACATCGATAAATCTTTTTTCAACAAGAGTGCCAACCAAGGGGTACACCTTACTGTCGAACACGGTGAGATACATGCCTTGTTGGGGGAAAATGGAGCAGGTAAGACCACGCTCATGAACATCCTCTATGGCATCTACCAAGCTGAGGGAGGAACGATTGAGTTGGAAGGGAAAGTTGTGCAGATTTCGTCGCCCAAGAGTGCAATTGAGCATCGTATCGGAATGGTGCATCAACACTTTACCTTGGTTCCCACCCTCACTGTTTCCCAGAACATCACCCTTGGTTTGAAGAGTCCTGGATATCCTTTTGTCAACAGGCGGGCTTTGGACGAAGAGATCCGTTCGATATCCTCCCGTTATGGTTTGGAAGTCAACCCGACTTCATTGGTGAGCTCTCTTTCTGTCGGTCAGCAACAGCGGGTGGAAATCATCAAATTACTCTATAGAAATGCCAATCTCCTGATCTTGGATGAACCCACTGCAGTGCTCACTCCTCAGGAG
>JAQVVB010000357.1 GCA_028699215.1 Sphaerochaeta sp.
GTCAAATGGTCCGATATCGGCGGGCTTGATTCTGTAAAAAAACTGATGATGGAAACGGTCGTTATCGCCGGTCTGCAAAAACCCGAGTCCATCAAACCCTGGAAAGGCATTCTTCTCTTTGGACCTCCCGGGACAGGAAAAACCCTTCTTGCGGCTGCGTCGGCAGGAAGTCTGCATGCAACGTTCTATGATGTGAAATCGGAGAGTGTGCTCTCAAAATATTTCGGTGAATCTTCTAAACTCATTTCTGCTCTCTACAACTCGGCAAGAGATCATGCCCCTTCGATCGTTTTCATTGATGAGTTCGATGCTCTCAGCCAGTCCAGGGACGGGGAAACAAGCGAGGCAACGCGCAAAGTCCTCTCCAGCCTCCTTACAGAATTGGATGGACTTTCCGACAAGAAAAGCGATCAGCTTCTCCTGACTCTTGCAGCGACAAATACCCCGTGGGATCTGGATACGGCAGTTTTATCCCGATTCCCACGGCGGATCTATGTTCCTCTTCCGGATCAGAATGCGTGTAAGGAAATCATAAAGATACAGACAAAGGGTATGGACATCTCAGAAGTTTCTCTGGAAAGCATTTCCGAAAAATGTGTGGAGATGCTCTATTCGGGACGGGATCTTTCCAACTTCTGTCAGCAGGCGATATGGGCGATGATCCATAAGGTAAATCCGGATCTCTATAAAATGGCTGACTTGTCATTTGATGAACTGAAAATGCGATGTTTGCAGACGATACCTCTTGCTGATGATGATTTTCGTGAGGCTTTTCTGAAGATACGCTCACCGATGACAAAAATTATGCTTGAGCGATACGAACAATGGAACATTGAGTGTGGTGAAGTGTAAGCATGGCATTTAGCTTTTTTAATGAGAAAAAACAAGCAGAAGAATGCTTAAATTGGGGAATATGTTATAAGAACGGGGAGGGTGTAGATAAAAACCCGTACAAGGCTGTGGAGTGGTACACGAAAGCAGCCGAAATGGGAAATGTTGAAGCACAAAATATACTTGGTTTGTGCTATCAAAATGGGGAGGGTGTAGGTAAAAACCCGTACAAAGCTGTGGAGTGGTACACGAAAGCTGCCGAACAGGGACATCCTGGTGCACAATACAATCTAGGCATGTGCTATGGTACTGGTAAGGGGGTGGAAAAAGACCTGAAAAAAGCAGAGGAGTGGTTCACCAAAGTGGCCGAACAGGGAAATGCTGAAGATAAAAACAAACTTGGGTGGCACTATGCCAATGGCGAGGTGGTGGAAAAAGACCTGAAAAAAGCTGTGGAGTGGTACACGAAAGCAGCCAAAATGGGACATCCTGACGCAAAATTCAATCTTGGTTTGTGCTATGCCCATGGTGATGGGGTGGAAAAAAATCTGGAAAAAGCTGTGTGGTGTTATAGAATATCAGCCGATAAGGGGCATCCTGACGCAAAATTCAATCTTGGTTTGTGCTATGCTCATGGTGAAGGTGTGGAAAAAGATATGAAAAAAGCAATGGAGTGGTTCAGAAAAGCAGTTGAAAAGGGAAATGCGAGGGTACAATACAATTTTGGTTTGTGCTATGCTCACGGTGAGGGTGTGGAAAAAGATCTGAATACAGCAGTGTGGTGGTTCAAAATGGCAGCCGAACAGGGACATGCTGAAGCACAGTACAATCTTGGTTTGTGCTATGCTCATGGTGAGGGGGTGCAAAAAGATTTGGTAAAAGCAGTTGAGTGGTACACGAAAGCTGCTGAACAGTGTGCCCGGGTGTACGACTTCTTTAATAATGGAGTAGTAACGTGGTTTATTCCAATATCAGCTGATAAGGGGCCTGCTGAAGCACAAAACCGTCTTGGGTGGCACTATGCCAATGGTAAGGGGGTAGAAAAAGATTTGGTTAAGGCAGGGGAGTGGTATCGAAAAGCAGCTAAACAGGGACATGCTGAAGCACAATACAATTTAGGCGTTTGCTATGAGAATGGTCAGGGCGTGGAAAAAGATTTGGTAAAAGCAGTGTGGTGGTTCAAAATGGCAGCCGAACAGGGACATGCTGAAGCACAATACGATCTTGGTGTTTATTATGCCAATGCTGAGAAGATGGAAAAAGATTTAGTAAAAGCAGTTGAGTGGTACACGAAAGCAGCTGAACGGGGACATGCTGATGCACAATACGATCTTGGCGTTTGCTATGAGAATGGTCAGGGAGTAGAAAAAGATTTGGTAAAAGCAGTGGAGTGGTATCGAAAAGTAGCTAAACAGGGAAATGCTGAAGCACAATACAATTTAGGCGTTTGCTATGAGAATGGCCAGGGAGTGGAAAATGATTTGGTAAAAGCAGTGTGGTGGTATCGAAAAGCAGCTGAACGGGGACATGCTGATGCACAATACGATCTTGGTGTTTGCTATGCCAATGGTGAGAAGATGGAAAAAGATTTGGTAAAAGCAGTTGAGTGGTATCGAAAAGCAGCCGAACAGGGACATGCTGAAGCACAATACGATCTTGGAGTTTGCTATGAGAATGGCGAGGGAGTGGAAAAGGACATGGTTATGGCAGTGGTGTGGTATCGAAAAGCAGCCGAACAGGGACATGCTGAAGCACAATATAATCTTGACATCTGTTATGCCAAAGGTGAGGGTGTGGAAAAAGATCTGGTAAAGGCAGTTGAGTGGTATCGAAAAACTGCTGAACATGGAGATGCCCAGGCACAATACAATCTTGGGAGGTGCTATATTGATGGTGAAGGAGTAGAAAAGGACCTGGTTAAGGCAGTGGATTGGTTCATGAAAGCTGTTGAACAGGGAGATGCCCAGGCACAATACAATCTTGGGAGGTGCTATGCCAACGGTGATGGAGTGGAAATAGATTTGGTTAAGGCGGTGGAGTGGTACACGAAAGCAGCCGAACGGGGAGATGCAAATGCACAATCCGATCTTGGGAGGTGCTATGCTGATGGTGAGGGAGTAGAAAAGGACATGGTTAAGGCAGTGGAGTGGTACACGAAAGCTGCCGAACAGGGAGATGCAG
>JAQVVB010000052.1 GCA_028699215.1 Sphaerochaeta sp.
CGACGCACGCTTTGTGTGGCCTGCATTGATGGATCTCTATTCACCGATGAACCAAGCAGTCATCAAAGTCATGAAGGGACAGATTACAGCAAAACAAGCTGCAGATTCCGTCCAAGCTTTGATGTGAACCTAGAAACACCTACTTCGGTTGCCCAGTATTGGGCAACCTACTTTTACCGTTGAGGAAAAAGTTGTATGCCCCAAAAAAAGCAATCACTCATGATAACAAAACAGGCCCATTGGTTTGCATACCTAGTACCAGCTCTCCTGTTTTACGTATTCTTCATGGCGTATCCTTTGCTCGATTCCTTACGTCTTAGCCTGTACACAGGAAACAATGCAGCAAACAGAACGTTTGTCGGCCTGCAGAACTTTAGGACGCTCTTTACTGATGATCAGATTTCAACCCGCTATTGGGGTGCTTTCTCAAATACCTGGTATTTCTTTTTCATTCATCTTGTCTTCCAGAACTGTCTCGGTATCCTTTTTGCCGTCATGCTCACCAACGAGCATATGCGATTTCGGCAAGTGTATCAGACCATCATGTTCATCCCCACCACATTTGCTGTATTGGTGACCGGTTATTTGTGGAAGCTGATTCTCAATCCTGTGTGGTCGGGTGACTTTTTTGTCTCAATCGGCCTCCCGTTTCTCAAGTATCCTTGGTTGGGAGACACCAAGACAGCACTTACTTGCGTATCTTTGGTATCATGTTGGCAGTGGCTTGGAATCCCTACCATGATGTTCGTAGCTGCATTGAGAAACATCAGTGAAGATCTCCTAGAAGCAGCGAAGATTGAAGGTGCAGGGCCTTTCCAGACATTTTGGAGAATCAAATTGCCACTGATCAAACCGGTGGTGGGTATCATAGCCGTTTTGACTTTCGTCAACAATTTCAACGCATTTGATGTCGTCTTTGCCATGGAGAACGTCAATGGAGCTCCAGGGTACTCTACCGATCTGATAGGAACCCTGTTTTATCGCTATGGTATAGCTGGACAACATCCTATTGGAATTCCTGATGCCGGTTTAGGTGCTGCAATTGCAACCATCACCTTCCTCATTCTGTTATGCGGGGTAGTACCTACATTGAAGAAAACCCAAGGAGGGAAATAGTATGAACTCCTCCATCAAACGGCAAAATCGGCATGTTACAAGTCATCTATTAATGATTGTCTGGATGTTCGTCGTTCTTTTTCCTCTCTGGGTCTTGGTGATCAATTCATTCAAAACCCGTCTGACCATCTATGACAATCCCTTCTGGATACCCAGAAAATGGAATTTTCAGAATTATCTGACGGTCCTTCAGGACGGGGACTTTCTCACATATTTTAAAAATACACTTTTTGTAGTGGTCATCTCTTTAGTGATCGTCACCCTGGTTTCCTCTCTGGCAGGATATGCCTTGGTCAATTGGAAAAACAGAGCTTCAAAATTTTTCTATTTTTTCTTTATTGCCGGTATGATGCTGCCTATCAAGATAGCTTCAATCAAACTTTTGGAAATCACGAGAAATCTTGGGTTGCTCAATACCATTTACGCACTTCCGCCCATCTATGTTGCAATGGGAATACCTGTTGCAGTCTTCATTCTTACTTCCTTCATACGAGAAATACCTGAAGAGCTGACTGAAGCATCAGTTATCGATGGTGCCAATTCTTTCAAGATTTATTATTTGGTAATCCTGCCCTTGATACGACCAGCATTGGCAACAGTTGCCATCTATAATCTCATTCCCTTTTGGAATGATTTATGGTTCCCCCTGATTTTCATAAACGAGGAAAGTCAGAAGACCTTGCTGTTGGGAGTCACCCGCCTCTTTGGACAATATCAGACAGACTGGTCGAAAGTTTTGTCAGTATTGACCTTATCTGCAGTTCCTGTACTGGCACTCTATCTTGCAATGTCCCAACAATTCATCAAGGGAGTGACAGCAGGAGCCGTAAAGGGATAGTCAATTGCCTTGAGTAAAGCACCAAGTTAGGATAAAATCGCCGAAGAACAGGAGACACCATATATGAAAAAAATCACACTGCATGCAACAGACCTTGACGGATACTTAAAAGAATCAGACAAGGAGAAGATTGCGCATGTCAATGAACTATACAAGAAATCTCTCTCACACTGCTCGGTACTTGAAACTGCCAGTGATTTGATGCAACTCGAAGATGCTCGAAAAGGATTGGTCGATAGTGCTGCTGAGATCGGAAAATACCTCAAGCAAGTCTGCTCTGAAGAGCCGAACATTCATGTATATTCCTTTGAAACTCCAAAAGAACAGCATGGGCAAGCGTCCCGTCTGATCGCCAAACTGAGAGATCCCAACACTGGACATGAAGAATTCCTGTATTATATACAACGTGCATATGAAATGCTCTTTTCTCATGCATACGCAGATGCTGCCCTTCCAGGCAAACGAAGCATCATCACCAAGACCCCGGTCACCAGTCCTGTTCGCAATTATGCTGTACATAGGATTCCTGATGTGGATTCTTTGATTCACAACAGCGTAATGTGTGTGATGCTCCGTGGAGCATTGCTTCCCAGTATGATTCTCAGCAAAGAGATTCAGGAATACTCAGCTGATGACTTTGTCACTCCGTTTGCCCTATTCAAAATAAAACGTGACGACTCCAAGAAAGAGTCCAATATGGATTATATCTTTGATTTGGACAGATCTTATTTTTCCTTGGAAAGCCTTGATGGCAAGGATCTCATTTTCGCTGATCCCATGAATGCTACAGGAGGCTCTTTGGTCACCATCATGAAATATTTGACTGACAACAACATAAAGCCAAAATCAGTGAAATTCATCAATGTCATCAGTGCCCTGAAGGGCTCGCTGCGTATTTGCAGAGCCATCGAAGGGGCGGAAGTCTATACACTTTGGATGGACCCGGTACTCAATGATGCTGCTTACATCCTTCCAGGCCTTGGTGATGCCGGCGATCGTCTCAACGGAATGGACAGCAATGACAATCCTCGCAATATGATTCAATTGTTGGCCGATTATGGTGCTTCCATCACCAATCTCTATCGCTCACAAGTCAGAGAAATTGAACAAACGGTGCTGGAAAGGTGAGACGTTTTGGATTGTTTTCACTTTTAATGCTTATCTTACTCTCCTCGTGTGCAACGAATGCCTCTCAAAGAGAGAGGGATTCATCTGCACTGCAGGAACTGGGATTACTGTATCTCGACAAGGGGCATTACGAAGAAGCAATCAATACGTTTGACAAAGCATTGGCATTGGATGGCCAAAACAGCGAGGTCCTGTATAATAAGGTCCTCGCTCTTATCGCCAACAAAGCGTATCAACGTGCAATAGACACAGCAGAGTTTGGATATGCACTTTTTCCAGCTAATTTGGAATTCCTCATGGCCAAAGCATTATCAGAAAAAGAACTGGGCAAAGACAACGAAGCATTGCATACGTATGTGAGATTACTCAATCTCGACCCAGGCAATGCTGCACGTCGAGCCCTGGTCATGGAATTTGCACTTGAAAAAGGTTTTGCCTCTGTTGCAAAAGAACAGGCCCTCTTTCTTCTCTCAGTCCACCAAGAAGAAAACAGGGCCTTTAGTGTGCTTACCACGTTGGAAGGCGAAGAGAGCTGGTATGCTCTTGCATATGAATTTATGAAGGAAGCTGTAGAAGAATCCCCAGAATCGCCGCTAATACAATCCAGATGAGTGGATGGATTTTTCTGAATTTCATCGCCAAAGCAAACAGAATGATGAACAGCACTGCTTCTTTATAGCGAAGTGTTCTTTCTGCAAACAAGGCAACAAGAAAAACCTTTGAGCCGGCATAGATAATCAAACCGATGACAACCGCACGTAATCCATAAAAGGCATCTTTTACAAATTGATTCTTATCGAATTGGCTGAGGAATCGTCCAATGATGCACATGATGATGATGCTTGGTGCTACTTCTCCCAATGTTGCAATAAGCCCTCCTAGGGGCCCTGCTGCCTGAAAACCCGCATACGTAGCCATATTGATGCCAATTGGTCCGGGAGTGGATTCACTGATGGCAATCATATCAGCTATGTTCTGAGGAGTAAGCCATTGAGGATGATTCTGTGCCAACCGATATAAAAACGGCAAGGTAGCAAGACCTCCCCCGATGGAGAACAGTCCTATTTTAAAAAATTCATAGAAGAGCTGGAGAAAAATCATCTTGTTTTTCTCCTCTTCAGATTTTGAGCTGAAAGTCCGAAAAGAATCCCCACTACAATGCAAAGAATCGGTGAAATCTCAAAGAAGACCGTTGCAAGTACCGTAAGACAGCACAAAATAAAGGTAGGTAGGTCAATGATGCTTTTCTTAGAAAGAGAGATGATGGCTTGGGCTATCAGGACACATACCGCTACTCTGATGCCTCCGAACGCCTGCTGGACCAGTACATTATCTTCTACTTGATTCAATACGGTTGCAAGCAAGGTGATGAGCACGACAGAGGTGGTTATTTCACCTAAAGTGGCTACAATGCTACCAAGGATACCTCGCTTGCGGTATCCGATCATCGAAGCGGTATTGATGGCAATGATACCAGGTGTGCACTGCCCGATTGCATAGATATCGAGCAATTCTTCTTCACTCACCCATCGATGCTTTCCTATGACTTCCCGTTGCAGCATTGGCAACATGGCAAGCCCACCCCCAAAGGTCAACCCACCAATCTTCAAAAAAGATATATATAACTGTCCAAGCGAAACCTGATGTTTTTCCATATCAATTTTTCAGAATTTTATCCATTTCAGAACGAACCAAAGAATCGCAACGTTCATTTCCTTCGATACCAGCATGTCCTTTCACCCACTTATAGGTTACGGGTAGCTTAGCATTGAGAGCATCAAGCTCTATCCAATACTCTTTATTCTTCACAGGATCCTTGGAAGCGGTTCTCCAGCCATTTCGTTTCCAATTGGTTATCCAAGAAGTAATTCCATTGCGTACATATTGGCTGTCTGTATTGATGATTATTTCTTCAGGATGGTAAGCCATGCAGGTCTTCAAAGCCTGTATCACTGCAGTGAGTTCCATTTTATTATTGGTCGTATCGATTGAGCCGCCACTTGATTCTTTTTCGAACACCCCATCGGCTTTGAGTACAAAGGCCCAACCGCCGGGTCCCGGATTGCCGCTGCAACCACCATCTGTATAGATTTCAATATGCTTATAGTCCATAAATCGGATAGTATCGCACCCAATTGTCGTGGTCAACCTAGAATGAAAAAACTCTGATCCATTTCACATACCAGCAAGGGAATTCCTTTCGAAAGTCCTTTGCCTTGTCGTTTGAAGTGAACCTAGGCTTCTTCCTTTTCAGGAACAATGATGACGATGCATTTTGCATATTTGACAATATGCACTGCAACAGAACCAACAAAAATCGACCAACCGGAATGCGTAGCCCTTGAGATGATGATGGTATCAATCTTATTTGATTCCGCATATTCAAGTATGGTCTCTCCCGCAGGACCAAAGCCCACGTGTTCCTTGACTGTAAAGCCCTCAAGCTTTTTTGCCGCGGTTTCCAACAGAGGAAGGGTTTCCTTCACCACTTTGTCCGTTTCATAGAGAGCTTGCGGTGATTTATAGTCTTCACGAACGGTAAGCAGGGTGATTTCCACTTCCTTGGGATCGAAAAGTTCCTTGACGAGTCTAACTGATTGTAAGCTCTTTTCTGTTCCATCAAGAGGCAATAAGATATGCTTCACAGGCTCCTCCTTTCTGAGTTACCTTCATAATTCGAAGAGCGCATCGAAAAAGAGAACTCTTTCAAATACGCTTTTTGAAGCAAAAAACCCGAACAAACTGTGCTTACAGTATATCATGATTCGTTCACAACTCAAGACAGTAGACCAAACGGGAAAATCTCAACTGTAATGATACTTTCAATGTACACTTTTCACCACTTTGAATTGCTTGACAGGATTGGGTCACACACGTACGATTAAGTGTCTGCCGCCAAGGGAAAGGGGTATATTCCCCTGCGGTCCCGCCACTGTGATGGCTGGGAATCTACATCATGACACTGCTAGATGCGGGAAGTCGTAGATTCCGAGTATGCCTTAGCCAGGAGACCTGACGCAGACAGATTTACGTAAAGCTTACGGAGTATAAGCTTGGGTATGATTCATGCCCGCTATTCCAAAGGGGCCCTATGCCAATTCTCAACAGTAAAAAAGTATGTATTTTCCTTTTCAGCCTTATCGTTTTTACCTGCACTTCACTAGTTGCCCAACCTCTCTTGGAAGAAAAACCTGAGACATTGCAACAACTGAGAATTGTCAGTCTTTCACCCAATGTCACAGAAACAATTTTCGCATTGGGAGGAGGAGATTTACTCGTTGGAAGGAGCGATTTTTGCAATTATCCACTTGAAGTTGAAGCTATACCAAGTGTAGGGATGCTCTATACTCCTTCATTGGAAAAAATACTCTCTTTGGAACCTGATGTGGTTATGTCCAGTACCTCTATCAGTGACCAATTGCATGAATCGCTTACCAAAGCGGGAGTTGAATTTCTTTTCATTGATTATGAGGAAAATTTCATTGGTACGTATACCTTGATCAGAGAGATTGCACAAAGGATCAATCGTGTAGAGAAAGGGGAACTTCTGATTCTTGAAATGCAGAATAAGGTTAAGGAAATTACAGAACGAGCCAGGCTTATGCAAAAGCCTTCCGTCTATCTGATGATAGATTTTGGTTCTTTTGATGGAACTGCCACTGGAGATACCTATTTAAGTCAGATGCTTGAAATGATCGGTGCAGACAATATTGCAAAAGATGCGACCAAATGGACCTACAGTAAAGAATTATTGATTGAGAAGGATCCTGATTTGATCATCATCAGCCCTCGATGGGGAGAGACTTTTGAGCAAACGAGCGCTCTTTTTGCTTCCACCAAACCCTATAGTGATTTACGGGCAACCAAAGAGGGAAACCTCGTACCCATTGATGCTGATTTGATAAGTCGTCAAGGACCTCGTAGTGCGCAAGCATTGGAACTCCTTGCAAAGGCAGTTCATCAGAAGGCATGGTTATGAATACGCGCATTTCTGTAGTGCTTTTTTTTCTTGTATGCTTTTTAGGGCTTTTGGCCTTAACCCTTGGTCCGGCAAACATCTCAGTGCTGGAAACCATCAAGATCCTCTTGGGAAAGGGTGAACTTGATTCCCAAACGTATATCATTTTCAGTCTGAGGCTCCCTAGGGTCATCACCGCCATTCTCTGTGGAGCAATTCTCGGAGGAGCTGGGGCGGTTTTCCAAGCAAGTCTGCGCAATCCTATGGCAGATCCCTTTGTCTTGGGTGTATCTGCCGGTGCGTCCTTCGGAGTGGCCCTTTCCATCACCTTAGGATTTTCAGCCTTCCTCGGACTCCCTATTTCCGCCCTTCTCGGTGCGGTGTGCACAACCTTGCTCATCTTTCTCATAGGGTCCAAGCACAGAGTCAGCCAGACTTCGTTGTTGCTTACAGGAGTCGCAGCCAACTACATCCTCAGTGCAGCAATGACGCTTTTGATGTTCATCAACCATCAACACTACGAACGGATACTTTTCTGGACGCTCGGTAGTTTTTCCTCCAGTACGTGGGAGCAGGTGTTCTACACGTTTGTTTGTGCTCTCATTTTTTTCATTCCTCTTTTTTTACATCATAAGGAAATGGACATGATGCTCCTCGATGAAGGATCTGCACTATCAGGAGGACTATCTCTAAGACGGATGCGTCTTTTCTTATTACTGTTATCAACATTTGCAGTAAGTACTTGTGTTTCATTCTTTGGCGTCATTGGATTCATCGGTTTGATGGCCCCTCATATAACACGCCTATTAGTGGGCCCCAAACATAAGAAGATGCTTCTTTCCACCTGCTTGTTCGGATCCTTGCTGCTGTTGGGAAGTGATACACTATCGCGAATATTGCTTCCTACAGGTGAAATGCCGGTTGGTGTCATCACCAGCTTACTTGGTGCACCTCTCTTTATTTGGATGTTGCGTAAGGGGAGAAATTCGTATGTCTAGTTTACAGACCACAAACCTGTATGGCGGATATGAAAACCACCCGGTTTTCAAACATCTCGACCTTCAATTGCCTGAAGGGAAATTCCTTGCTTTAACTGGTCCAAACGGAAGCGGTAAAAGCACACTCCTTAAATTTTTTTACAAGGAGCTGATACCCGATAAGGGTGCAATCTATATCAATGACCTTGATATCCATACGCTCAGCCAGAAGAATTTGGCAAGAAGACTAGGATTTGTTCCTCAAAATGGACACATCGAATATGGCTTTACTGTACAAGAAGCAGTATCGATGGGGCGTTATGCCTACGGAGGCAAGGACGAGAACCATCAGGTGGAGCAAGCCATGGAAGATTGTGACATTCGTGATCTTGCCAATGAACGGGTTACTGAAATATCGGGAGGAGAGCTGCAACGCGTTTTTTTGGCAAGAGCTCTTTGCCAGAATGGGAACGTCCTGCTTTTGGATGAACCTGTCAACCATCTGGATGTTAAGCATCAGAGAACCATGATGACTCTACTCAAACGCCTTGTGGAAAAGAACATGAGCGTCGTTTGTGTTTTGCATGACCTTCTTTTGGTTCAAGTATATAGTGATGAAGTGATACTTCTCAAAAAAGGCAACATCTATGCGCAAGGAGCTACCCAAAAGGTCATTTGCCAAGAGACGTTGCGAGATGTCTATAAAATTGAATCACATCAGGTGTATGATGCTACACTCAACAAGACACTTTGGATGCCTACATGGTGTTGACCCCTTTCTTCTCTGCACGTACACTTTAGTTAGGAGTTTTGAGTGAAGCCAATCAGTCGCATCCTGCATTCCATCTATCGCTCTGTCGTTAAATTGAGTCTGCAGGTGAACTATGACTTCCAGACGTGGCAGGAAGCAGACCTCCCTTCTGGTCCTAAACTGTTTTGCTCCAATCATTTCAGTTCAAGTGACGTCCATTTTGTAACTACGCTTATGAAAGATCCTCTCCATGTGGTGATAGGACCTGGTTTTGGCATTCCCGTTGTGAAGAGATTTCTTTCGATGACTGAACAAATACGTGCCTTGACACCAGATGACCGAAAAAAGGTAGTGCAGGTAGCTGCCGATTACCTCAAGAAGGGTGACAGCGTCTATATCTTTCCCGAAGGCAAATTGAATACTCAAGAAAAATTGGTGGTGTTCAGGCCGGGGATCGCACGAATCTATCTAGCAAATCCTGTTCCTATCATTCCTATCGGTCTCATAGCACCCAGAAGACGGGTAAGGGACAAGCTATCGAAGGCTGCAGGAAGAAACATGACGGTGGTTTCCAAGAATTACTATGCCAACATTGGTAAACCCATGGAATTCCCCATGGCTTTGGAAATAGCCAAGACCGATGTGAATGTTGCAGAAAAAATGATTTGTGATGCACTCACCTTTGAGGTTTCCCGCTTGATAACAGAAATTAAGACTGAAAAGTTTTGGAGTTGAATATGGATGAATTGACAAAATTGTTTTCTGATTTCGAAAACCAAGTTACTGAAATCACTTCTCATGCACAACAGGTACACAAGATTGATTTTTCCGCTAAACTCATGAACGGAACTATTTTCAGTTTCCGATACAACAGTGATACATTCAATCGTGAAGAAAAAGGCAAGCAGCCATACTCCCCTGCTTCTGTTTTCAATGCAGTCGTCGATATTGTAGGTGCAGTAACGTCCCTGGTATTATTGATTTATCTCTGTGTATTCATCCATAATCACCATCTTCCTTTCGACCGTTCAGCTTCGTTGATCATTCTTTCCTATAGTTTTTTCATCTGTTGTTTTGTACTCACTGCATTGTTCCATCTTTTTAACAAAGAAAGTCCTGCAAGGCTTGTCTTTTACAATGTAATGGAAGCATGCAAGGTTTTGGCCTTGGGGACTGCAAACATCGGAATTGCTCTTTTAACAGACCCCATCACCATGAATCCCATCCTTCTGGCCACCTTGTTGATCGGAGCTACCGCCTTATTGTTGTTGTCCGCAGGAACACAAGTCGGGGCAAAAGCCTCACTTGCCTTCACCACCCTACTTCCGTACCTTCCTCTGTATGCAAAGCTCTCCTTCACAGGTCTCACCACAGCAACGCTTTTTGGACTCTGGTCCTTGGTCGCCATCATTGCCAAACCGAGTCTGAGGGTGAAGAGCAACACAACCTTCGCCCTTATTGGAGTCCTTGCCCTGGGATTCAACTTCACCATGTTGCTCAATTAACGTTGGGGATAATTATCAAGGGTAAAACAGATTTGACTTTCAAAACACCTAGAGAAAGCCTATACTATTAACAAGAGAGGAGGAATGCATATGAAAATGGGAATTTTAGGGGCAGGTAATATTGCCCGCAAAATGGCTGCCACCATTGCAGAGATGGAACAAGTTGAAGCGTATGCGGTGGCTTCCCGTGATTTGAAAAAAGCCCAAGAGTTTGCACAGAAATGGAATATCTTAAAAGCATATGGATCGTATCTTGAAATGGTGCAAGATCCTGAGATCGATTTAGTCTATGTCTGTACTCCACACTCCTTGCATTATGAACACATGATGCTCGCCTTGGAGCACGGAAAACATGTTCTGTGTGAAAAATCCTTTACGTTGAATGCTGAACAGGCAAAGAAAGTTCTTGCGTTCGGCAAAGAAAAGAAATTATTGGTAGCCGAAGCTATCTGGACGAGATATCTTCCTATGCGTCTAGTGCTTGACCAGATACTTGAACGAAGGGTAATTGGAGAACCTCACTCTTTGACGGCCAATCTTTGCTATCCTGTCAAGGGAGTGAAACGTCTCATCGATCCTGAACTTGCAGGTGGCGCCCTTTTGGATGTTGGTGTATACCCAATCAATTTTGCCATGATGGTTTTTGGCAATGAGATTGAGTCAATAGAATCGAGCTGCATCAAGACCGATAGCGGTGTTGATGAGTCGAACAGCATCACACTCACCTTTAAAAGTGGGAAGATGGCTGTTTTACACAGTTCAATGGTAAGCACCTCAGATCGCCGTGGAGCGATTTTTGGAAGCCGTGGGTACATCGAATTTCTAAACATCAATCGATGTGAAGGGATCAACGTCTATGACCGTGATTACAATCTGGTTGAGACCTATAAACCCTTCAAGTACATCACGGGTTTCGAACATGAGGTGGAAGCGTGCCGTAAGGCAATCGAAGAGGGTGAACTCGAGTGCAAGCAGATGCCGCACAGCGAAATCATCCGCGTCATGGAAGTCATGGATGCGCTGAGAAGTCAATGGGGTATTACCTACCCAACGGAGTAACTATGGAAGTAGAAGAGAGACTGGCTATTGTTTCAGCACAGGAAGAGTTGCTGAAGTTCGAAACCTTCACCCACGAAGATGCTTGGGAGTTGGGAAAGATTTTTGTAGCTGAAGCGATGGATAAAGATTTGAAAATCGCCATCTGCATCAAGCTCATGAGCGGGTTGACCTTATTCCAATACTCTGCAGAGGGAGCAAATCTGAGCAATGAGACCTGGATTGACAGGAAGTTCAGAACCGTCCAGAATTTTGAAATGAGTACCCTTCATTATGCGCTGTGGCTCAAGAAACGTGGAACAACCCTCGTTGAGCGCGGTTTGGATCCTACAAAGTTCGTAGCCTGCGGAGGGGGATTTCCCATCTACGTTGAAGGCGTCGGTACTGTAGGTGTCGCCATTGTATCAGGTTTAACCGATGTGCAGGATCATGATGTTTTGATCACGTGCATCAGTAAGTATCTGGGAGAGGAAGATGTTCCTCGGTATCCAGTTATTTAACACGAATCACCTTTTCAAAAAAGAAAAACAGGCTGTTTCTACAGTCTGTTTTTCTTTTACCATACACTACACATTTTTATTTTACTTCAATCGCTCTTTCAAGAGATGCATGTAATACCGCTCTTCCACCGATTCCCTTGCAATCAAAAGAGAATCAAGAACTGAGAGCAATGCTTTTTTTGCTGTATCAATCAAAGCCTCATCTTCCAAGATAAATTCCATTTCCAAAAACCAGCCAAGACCAAGAACCTCCACCAACTCCACATGGAGAGGGGGAAGATCTTCAAGGGGAGAATACT
>JAQVVB010000358.1 GCA_028699215.1 Sphaerochaeta sp.
CAAATGATGCAACTTCTGCAAGGGGTTTTCTGTTTCTCTCAGAATGCTCGCTCTCTTGGTGCTTCTCGTTCAATGCAGAAGGATCGCCAGGATAACCGAGCACCATGAGAATCTCGATCGTGTTCTTCTCGGGAATGTTGAGGATTTTTTTTGCTTCATCTGCATTGAATCCTGCAATTGGATGCACATAAAGTCCTTCTTCGACTGCTTGGAGTTGGTATGCCATGGCAGCCATACCCAACTCGAAGAACACAAAGTCCCGTTCTCCCAGACGTAGCCCCCAGTCGGCATTTGTAACGAAGGCTGCAATTGCCGGAGCTTTCTTTGCCCAATAATTTCCCCCAGAGAGCGTGGTTTTGAGGGCCTCAAGTTTTGTCTCATCAACTACAGTGACGATTCTCCAAGGTTGGCTGTTGAGACTGGATGGTGAAAGATGAGCTGCTTGGGCGAGGGTGTTCAACACCGCAGTATCGATCGGTTTGGACGATAATGCTCTATACGCCCTTCTTGCTTCAATTGCTGTTCTTACGTGCATGAAAATCTCTCCTTTGGATGCTGAATAATATTTTTGCAAGGAGAAAACCTGTTTGAGACTAGGTTGCTGAACAGATCGAATATTGGTTTTTTCCTTGTTTTTTTGCTTGATAAAGAGCTTTGTCTGCGAAGTAGAGCAGTTCTTGGAAGGTGGTTCCTTGATCAGGGAAAAATGCGATACCTGAACTGGAAGAAAGTTCGGGATGAGAAAGACCCAGTTTTTTTGAAACAACAGAGAGTTCTTGAATGAATAGATCCATAGCTTCGATGATTCCTTGGTTTTCATCGGAACAGGGGGTGAATATGATGAACTCATCTCCTCCGAAACGCCCAAGAATTGCATCTGGAGAAGCAAAAATTTGCTTTAATGTGGTTGCAAACTCTCCAATGAGCGTATCTCCAATTTGATGGCCATGGGTGTCGTTGATCTGTTTGAAATTATCCAAATCGGTAATGGTGAAGCACCATCGAGTTTTTGAAGATGAGAGAATGTCGTTGATTTTTTCTTCCATGGTAGCGCGATTGAGCAATTTGCTGACTGCATCAAATTCGGCACGTTTGCGAAGATTCTTATTCAATTGTTTTTGGGTGATTAAATTGGCTTGAGCTTCTTTTTCCTTTTCAATATTCACCAAGGTTCCCATGAATTTGTAGATGTTGCCATTTTCATCAGGAATTGACAGGTAATTACAAAGATACCAGATATACCCGGTTTCAAAAAAATCCACCTGCATCTCAAAACTTGAGGATGTAGGAGTCTTCATTCCCGATGAGACTATTTCCCCAAATTTTGCAATGCTGTCTGGATGCATTATCTTGGGCATGATGTCCTGGATGAAATTGCTGTAGACTATGGAGCCTCTCGTTCCTGATTTGGTGGGAAAGGTGCAACTTCCGGTATCATCAGCTGCTTCATATTCAAAGGTCAGCAACACAGAATTTTCAACAAGCAGGCGATATCGTTTACGTTCCAGATCCAGTTCCTTTTCAGTTTCCTTGAGTGAAGATATGTCGTTGATCAGTACATAGGCTTGATTTTGGGAGAGAAAGCTGGTTATGCGGACCCATAAGACAGTGTCTTTCAGCGCTACAGGAAGATCCATGAATGGAATATGCGACAAGTCCGACATTATTCTTTTGATTTCATCCAATAAGGCTTTCTGGGCTTCTGCTTCATTGACCAGCATATCAAAGGTTCTGTTGGCATACACCAATGTATATTCCGAGTTGGTGATTTCAAAATTGAGGAATCCTGAAGGAAGGTAGTCCATTAAGGTGAAAAACGCATTTTTATGATGTTCTATTTGTTGCTGGAACGTTTTCGTTTTTGTTACATCGAAGAGATTGCAGAGGAAATAGGATTTTTGTTCTGTCTGTTCATACCAAGAGAACTCAGAAAGGACATCGATGACTGTTCCGTCTTTTCGTGTAAGCTTGATGGTGATGGTGAAAGGTTTGTGTGCTGCAAGTAATGCCAAGGCCTTTGTTGCGTCTTTGTGCTCTATTCTGGAAAGCCAGTCATGTCCCAATGCCTCATACTCATCTTTGGTATAACCCAAGAGTTCATAGAATTGAGAGTTGTAGAAGGTGAAGTTGATTTCTCCCGTTTCTCTGTATTCACCGATGAGGATACCCCATTGGGCAGAAGCGGTAATGAAATCAAGCTGTTTGCGATAGAGCCGTACCGTTTCGTTCAAGCGCATCTTATTATCGATGTCCACTATGGTGGCAATGATACGCAGAGGAGTATTGGATAGATCGTTTTGGACAATGAATTGGAGGTTGTACCAACGGTATTTTCCATTGATCATCTTCAGGCGCACAGTGGTGCCCTGAATCTTTGAGTTGGAGAGGAGCATATCAATGGTCTTTTCAAAGTTTTTGAGGTCATCAGGATGGATGCAACCGTTTGCATACTGTTTGTTGCGTATTTCAAGAGGGCTCAGTTTGCTTATTTCAAGGAGTTCGAGCCCTGATGACTTATACAGGATGTTTTGCTTGAGGTCCCATTCAAACACTTTGATATTCGCCATTTCCTGCATCAAATTGTAGCGGTTTTCAAATGTATTTTCATGATTGGGTATTCGTTGCGCTTTGTCGCTGCAATCGTTGTCAATGGGGGTGATACAGCTGAGGAAAAGATGTTTTTTCCTATCATTGTCCAAGCGGATGAACGTTCTTCTTACCTTTTGATAATCGCCCTTCTGGTTCAACCAGAAGAATTCATGGCTTAAGGAATCCCCGTTTTGTGCTATGTAGTTGAGATTTTCCATGGTGTTGAAGTCCATGAATTGTTTACGATCTTGTTCTCTGACTCGTTTCTCACAGGTTTCTTTCAACCTGGCAGAGAGCATCCCTGTCCCCTCTGCACTCACAGATACATAGTTGGGGTTGGTATAGAGCAAATCAAATCGGTCATCGGTAAAGTCGAGTAGATAGATTTCACTGAAGAGCGTCTTAAGGAT
>JAQVVB010000359.1 GCA_028699215.1 Sphaerochaeta sp.
CAATATCGGTACATATGAGTTTGCATTCAAACATGCATCCATCCTAGTATAAGAGGGTTTTCTTGTACATACGAAACGCTGAAGGCAACGCGGAAAAATTGAGTTTTCATTTTTTGCAATCCAGATCCTGTTGAACTGCGTACCATACATCATTATTAGTTATATAAATAATCACATTTGATGAATAAAATAAGAATAAATTACTAATTATTCATATATGATGAATTAAAAAATTCTGAACTGGTTTTGGATATAGGTAATCATCTGTTCGGAAATTCCTACCTGGGAAGCAATTTCAGGCCACTTCCGTATGCTTTCTTCGATATCCTTCACGATGGATTCTGCACGGCCTCTGACAAGTTTCATGGCTTTGCCACACTCTTTGAAATCCTCAAGGGTGAAATCATCGGTTTTTCCATTCATGCTCATCTGATGGTGTCTGACCCATTTGCTTTCACTGTTGAAACTGAACGTGACATCATACGCCGGAGCAAGGCTCCAGACTCCTTGTCGGTTCATGAGGAACGAGATGTTCTTGACATGGTCATCCTGGTTCCTTGTTATGATGTTGAAAGCCATTCGTCTGAAGAACTGCTCAACGGCTTTCTTATCCAGTTGCAGGCGTTCCATCACCTGAAATGCTTGTTCATAGCTATAAGCTCCTGGAAGGTTGTAATCAAAATGTGCCAATGACCCAAGGCTCTGCATATGGATTTTCTGTCCTGCATCCGTTCTGTCGAATCGTTTGGTCATGAAGTGATTTCTCCCGTTTTCAGGAAGAAGCCTGCATTTTGACATGATCAGACTGCAGTTTTGTGCCATGAGATAATACGCGTATTCCACTAAGCCGAAACCTTTGCCATCCACAAATCCTTTGTCTCCATTGTTTGTCACCCCATCGAATTTCAACAGCCAATACTCGAACCCCTCAGGTGCTTGTACTTGGCCTGATCGAATTTCCTGGGTTTTCGGATTGTAGGCGATGATGGCTTTTGCCCGTGCACCTCCCGCTGAGGACCCTACCTGAAGAATTTGGGTAAAGGCTTTGCTGTTGGTTTCATCATTTTTAGGATCATATTGCACAGAGAGTGAGTTTCTGTTTGTCATGACTTGCGAGGCAAGCTCCACTAAACTTTCGAGATGCAATACCGAAGATTCCTTAGGGTTTTCCAAGAGAGGAAAAAATTCCAAAGCCCCCATTCCCCTTGTGCCTGTATAACAGAGTCGGTCGATTGGAGAAAATGAAGAGGCTTGTTTCCCTTGTCTTGACAACCATTCGTTGATGACTGCATTACCGAAGCTGTCGGGAAGGCTGTCTGCCACCAGCCCTGGAAGTCCATGAAAACTTGTATTCAATAGTTCAGGGAATCTGTAGGGTCGTGCGTTGAGAGGCATCATCAGTGGTGACACCTCGATGTGACTGGATAAAAAATCCTTATCATATTGGAAGATGCCGATATCATTTTCCATCTGGACAGCCCCGATTCTGGTGTCCCAAAGCCTGATTTCTGCAAGTTCACTCATTGTTCATCTCCCCAGCGGAACGTTGAAGGAGTCGGTGATTTTTTTTGTGTGGTGGATTTTCTGACTCGTTGTCGTTGCTTGCCCTTTTTCAGGAGGGTTTCCATGGGGCGAATGGTCTCGTCGATGAGTAGTGAATCCAGAGCTGAAAGAAGTCCCAGACTACGAAAAATGCGAATCAAGGTGATGCTTTGAACCGGTTGTCCCCGTTCCAATCTTTCTACCGTTGGTTTGGAAACCCCACTTTTATCTGCAAGTTGTTCTTGAGTGAGTTCGTGTTCGATTCTGAGTCTGGCAATCCGTATGCCGATTTCTTGCAGCACTGCATCATCACTAAGATATTCTTGAAGTTTCATACGCTTCTTCCTTATGGGAATAGCATACTCAAGCTAGTCTCAAAATGCAAGATAAATCATTTTATGTGATTAATTATAGCAAAAATATCATATAAAGCATCATATAAGAAGAAATATAGTATACTTAACTGGAGCAAAAGAAAGCCATCCAAGCATTTTGGATGGCTTTTAAAAGCGATTCTTATTGTTCTTCCCATTTCCTGCCATAGTAGCAATCGAGGTAGAGTTGCTTTATTTCGCTGATCAAGGGGTAACGGGGATTGGACCCGGTGCATTGGTCGTCGAATGCTCTCATGGAGAGTTCGTCCACGGTTTCCAGGAAGGCCTTTTCATCTACGCCCCACATTTGGATGGAGGTGGGAATGTCGAGTTCCTTCTTCAACTTCTCGATGCCAGCTATCAAGGCTTCCACCTTTTCACTCTGCTGGGAAGTTGGGGAGATGGTGATGTAGGGGGTGTTCTCTTGGTCATTCACCGCCATGGCAATGTAATCTGCTGCTCTGGCATACCTGCTTACCGCCGAAGGATATTCGTACTGAGGGAAAGCTGCCTGCTTGGTTGGATTATCAGTTGCGTTGTAACGGATGATGTTGCACAACAAGAGGGCATTGGCCATCCCGTGAGGTACGTGGAAAGCTGCTCCCAGTTTGTGGGCCATCGAGTGACAGAGTCCTAAAAAAGCGTTGGAGAATGCCATGCCGGCAATGGTTGAAGCATTATGGACTTTTTCCCGGGCTTTCTTATCCGTTCCATCTCGGTATGCAGTGGGCAGGTACTTGAAGATCATGCGGGAGGCTTCCAAACTCAGACCATTGGTATAATCAGTGGACATGCTGGAAGCCAAGGCTTCCAAGGCATGGGTCAATACATCAAGTCCACAGCTGGCGGTCAGGCCTTTTGGTTGTCCCATGGCCAGTTCACTGTCTACAATCGCCATGGTGGGAGTGAGAGCATAGTCTGCAATGGCCCACTTCATACCGGTTTTTTCATCTGTGATGATGGCAAACGGAGTTACTTCACTTCCTGTTCCGCTGGTGGTGGGACTGCAGACCAACTCTGCTTTCTTACCCATGTCGGGGAAGGAGTAGATACGTTTTTGGATGTCCATGAAGCGTAGG
>JAQVVB010000053.1 GCA_028699215.1 Sphaerochaeta sp.
CCGTGGTTTGTCAAACCCGAACATGCTTGAAGGAAGAACAGTTTTCCAGAATTTTATCTGTAGCACTCAACCCTTATTTGGAATACACTAAAATTCATGAAAGAGAAATCAAAAGAAATCGTCTTGATTGCACCGTATAATGATTTGTATGAAAAAGCGGTGACCATCCTTCAACGACAGGAATATGCAAACATAGAAGTAGTTTTAGCAAATCTAGATGAAGGATTATCTGCAGCCCGCCAAAAAATGGGCCAGGGCGCTAAAGTAATCATAAGCAGAGGAGGAACATTCCTTCTTCTCCGTGACGTTTTGAGAATCCCAATGGTCGAAATCGTCATTACTGGGTACGATTTATTAGCTAGTTATCCTGAACTCATAAAACTGACCGAACCACTCGCAATCATTGGATACAAAAATATAATCTCAGGCTTTGATTTGGTCATGGGTGTAGGAAAAAATGTCAAGAAAATTGAAATATCCCATGATAATGATGTTGATGAACTGATCACATCATGTGTGAATGAAGGTATCAGGGTATTTGCTGGAGGTGCAATTGTCGGAGAAGTCTGTAAAAGAAGAGGTCTCCGTTGTTTCATGTGGGTGAGCAGTGAAACTTCCATTCTTGCAGCTTTTGACGCTGCCTTGCACATCCTTTCTTCATCAAAGCGTGAAATAGAATTATTGAATCGTTATCTTACACTTATTGATTATGTACATGATGGAATTATTGCAACAGATGAAAAACACCAGATCATCATGATGAACACCCCTGCCCAGGAAATTTTCAAAGTTTCGAGAGAAAAACTTTTGGGGAAGAACATCGCAGAACTGATTTCTTATGGATCGGTAATGCAAGAAATTGCTTCAAATGAACATATTATTGAAGAAATTCGTCAGATCAATGATATAAAAGTATCGCTTACAAATATTCCCATTAAAGTCAACGATGAGGTAAAAGGTACTGTTGCCGTATTCCAAGAAGTAACTCGTCTACAAAGTCTAGAGCAAAAGATACGCATGCAGTTAATTGATAAGGGCTTTGTTGCCAGAAACTCGTTCTCTGATATCATCTTTAAAAGTAAAAGAATGGCTGACTGTATTGCCATCGCAAAAAAATTCAGCCAGTACACAAGTTCTGTCCTGATTGAAGGAGCTACAGGAGTCGGTAAAGAGCTATTTGCCCAAAGTCTTCATAATGAAGGAAGAAGAAAAGCAGGACCCTTTATTGCGGTCAACTGTGCAGCTCTACCTTCATCACTTTTGGAGAGTGAATTGTTTGGTTATGAGGAGGGGGCTTTTACAGGAAGCAAAAAAGGTGGAAAACCTGGAGTATTTGAAATGGCCCATCGAGGTACCTTGTTTCTGGATGAAATCAGCGAAATCCCCCTCATTATGCAAGGTCGTCTTCTTCGTGTAATCCAAGAAAAAGAGGTCGTTCGACTTGGAGGAAATCAGGTTGTTTCTTTGGATGTCAGACTGATTTGTGCTGCTAATCGCAATCTTAAAGAGCTTGTTGATGAGGGAAAGTTCCGTAGAGATTTATTTTTCAGAATTAACACCCTGCAATTCTATATCCCTACCCTCAATGAAAGATCTGAGGATATCTTGTTGATAGCAAAAATGTTCCTTGATCGATTTTCACAACAATATGCAAAGAATATCATTGGGTTCACGGCTGATGCGGAAAAGTTCTTGTTTGATTTCCACTATACAGGTAACGTTCGCGAATTGCGAGGAATGATCGAACGTGCAGTGATACTATGTGATAATTCAGTAATCAGTGCTGATGATGTACATTTCGGATTGCCTACTGAACCTATCATCCAAGAAACAACCATCAGTCCCAATCCACAAACGTTACAAATAAATCGTTCACTCGAGGAGATTGAGAACTGCTACGTTCGACAAATATTTGACCAATGTGGAAAATCTACTGTAAAAGCATGTAAGATCTTAGGAATTGGACGCACAACCCTTTGGAGAAAACTTAATCATAATTCTTAAAAGGTTTCATTTACAAACTCATTTATGTTTCATAATGAAACTTTGATTCGTTTTGAAACATAAAACTTTATCACTTACCTTGTCTTTGCCAATCACTCAAGAATATTTTAATGATTTCAATGACTATGCAATAGAATTGGCAATTGTAATATAAATCCTGGCATACTTCCTGCAACACATCTATTGTGATAATAATAGCAGATGACCTAACAGGTGCAAACGACACAGCAATTCAATATCGAAAGAGAGGTTATACGACAATAGTCGAGACCCTTTCCACACAAAAATCCGATATTAGCTTGTATGATGAATATCAAGTAGTTGCATGTAATACTAATTCTCGTGCTCTAAGCCGCAATGTCGCCTATGATCGAGTATTTCAAACAACCATATCTTGTTTAGCAGCTAGGGATGAACGGATATATAAAAAGGTTGATTCCATGCTTCGGGGAAACCCCGGTATTGAACTTGATGCAGTTATGGATGCTTCAAAGATCAATCTTGCTTTTGTTGCTCCCGCCTATCCTCAGAATGGGAGGATTGTAGAAGACGGTGTACTCGCCGTACAAGGTACTATTGTAAATGCTGGAGACTTGTTTCTCCGTGAAATGCGTCACAAAGTAGAGCGAGTTGATCTTTCCTTGCTCAAACAAAGCCCTAAAATTGTTAAAATGCACATTCTTAAACGATGTCATGCAGGAATACAAGTATTTTTATTTGACAGCCAAAGTGAAGCCGATTTATTGAAAATAGCTCAACTTTCTGAAAACATAGGCATTCAAAACATTTGTTGTGGTAGTGCTGGATTTGCATTTTATGTAGGTAATGATGAACCTGCAGACAATACCCCACCCTCATACAAGTTAAAAAATGTGAGCAACCCAATTGGGATTGTATGTGGGACAAGAAACCAAAATACCCGAATACAAATTGAGTATGCCGCCAACAAATACAAACAGCCCTTGTTTCTTTTTGAAAGTGAATCTGCTCATTCTGCAGGGCCCCAGAGAGAACTGATTGCATCTATTGAAAAACAATTGAACGCAGGAGCAAAAGAACTTTTTTTAGCAGTTTCAGGTATGTACGAAACCATTTCTTTTGATTTGCAAAATTCTGAAAGCAGAAGTGATAAAGCACATAAAATCGCAACAGATCTCGGCAGAACAATGCATCAAATTTTTATACATCATCAACTAAAAGGAATTATTGCAACAGGAGGAGATACTGCACTACAAGTCTGTAAAGCGCTAGGAGCCCATGGAATAGTCCCCTTGGAAGAGTTGGCACCTGGCATCCCGTTGGGAATTATGGTTGGAGGAGTTGCCGAGGGAGTACTGCTGATTACAAAAAGCGGTGGTTTTGGGGAAAAGGAAATCATTGAGGAAAGCATCGAACTCATAAGGAGAAAATCATAAAATGGGATGTTCATTACAAATTCCAGCATCAGTTCATGTAGGAATTAACAGCATTGAAAAACTTACAGAAGTCATTTGCCATACAGTTGCGACCAAAGTTGCCTTGTTTACAGACAAAGGGGTACGTGAAGCTGGCCTTTGCAATCGAGCTATTGAAATTTTATCAGAACAAAATGTGGCTTATGAGATTTTTGATTCAGTAATCGCAGAACCATCATTTCATGATATCGAACACATTATAAAACAAGTTTCAGACACAAATGTTGATCTGATACTTGCAATAGGTGGTGGCTCTGTAATGGATACAGCGAAACTTGCGTCCGTATTACTTGGATCAACATATACAATCCTGGATTTGATTGACGATGCATCGCTTGCCAAAAAAATGGTACGAACCATTATGGTTCCTACTACGTGTGGAACAGGTTCAGAAGCTACGTGTAATGCAATCATATCCATCCCTGAAGAAAGTTCAAAAAAGGGAATAGTAAACATCTCACTCATTCCCGACGAAGTCATTCTTGACGTGCAAATGATAGAAAAATTGCCAAAATCAATTTTGGCTGCAACTGGAGTAGATGCTTTGGCTCACTGTGTAGAATGCTTTACAGGGAAGAAAGCAAACATTCTTTCAGATGCCTATGCTAAAGTGGGAGCTTCTTTGATCTTTTCAAATCTGGTTAAAGCATACACAAACCCAGATGACCTGGAAGCAAAATTATCTCTCATGGTCGGAGCCTATTTCGGAGGAATTGCCATTACGGGGAGTGGTACAACGGCAGTCCACGGGCTTTCCTATCCCTTGGGAGGGAAATATCATATCCCTCATGGTGTTTCCAATGCAATTCTATTTGCTCCAGTAATGAATTTTAACCGGAAATCTTGCCAACCCCAGCTTGCCCAACTATTCGATACCGTAAATCCTTGTATGCCCAATCTAGATGAAGACACAAAAAGTCGATATTTGGTTGACCAAATCACTGAAATCGTACGGGCCACTGAGATACCGGTAAGTCTAAAGAAATTTGGAATTGACAAAACAGATCTGGACTTCCTTGTGAAAGCTGGATTTCAACAACAAAGGCTTTTGGCTAACAACCCTAAGCTCATGAGTGAAAATGACATACAAATGATTTATGAAAGCGTTTTGTGAGGAGAATCAAATGAACAAACGACCAATATTAGGTATTACTATGGGAGATCCTGCTGGCTGTGGCCCTGAAATTACAGTGAAAGTTTTGCAAAATCCGCAAATTTATATGCAATGCAGGCCGTTTATAGTTGGTGATGCCAAGGTAATAGAAGACTCGCTTTGCATTCTCAACGCCAAATCATTTCAAATCAATAGAATAGCTTCCGTTGCGCAAGCAAAATTTGAATATGGTATTATCGATGTATATCATCTGGATTTGGTGGATATGTCCCAATTCATCTATGGAAAAGTGAGTTCCATGTGTGGGAATGCTGCTTTCCAATGTGTAAAAAAAGTTATAGAACTTGCTTTGAATAAAGAAATTGATGGTACTGTGACCAATGCACTGAATAAAGAAGCTATCAATTTAGCTGGACACCACTACAGCGGACATACAGAGATTTATGCTGAACTTACCAATACAAAAAAATACACCATGATGCTTGCCCATGAAGATCTTCGAGTGGTACATGTTTCAACCCATGTTTCTTTGCGTCAAGCTTGTGACCTTGTAAAAAAAGAACGTGTGTTTGATGTCATACAGATTGCCAATGATGCATGTAAAAAACTAGGAATAGAAAATCCAAAAATTGGAGTTGCTGGATTAAATCCTCATTCTGGAGAAAATGGAATGTTTGGAACAGAGGAGATCGAAGAGATAATTCCTGCTGTAGAAAGAGCTCAGAAAGAAGGAATCAATGCTCTTGGGCCAATCCCTCCTGATACAGTTTTCTCAAAAGCCCGTGGAGGATGGTACGACATTGTCGTGGTAATGTATCATGACCAAGGCCATATTCCATTGAAAGTACTGGGATTTGTTTATGTTAAAAAAGAAAAAAAATGGGGTGCAGTCAGTGGAGTGAACATCACTCTTGGTCTTCCGATCATTCGCACATCGGTTGATCATGGCACAGCTTTTGGCCATGCTGGTCAAGGAAAACAAAATGAAATAAGTCTTATGAATGCCATTCAGTATGCAATACTTCTGGCAGAGAACAGATAAAAAAACATTGACTAACTGGAAAGGGAGGTTATTTATAATGAACAAGTATTATCATGGAGTCATTCCACCAATTATCACACCGATTGATAAAAATGAAAATGTTGACGAAAATGGTTTTCGAACATTATTGAATCACTGTGTAGAACATGGACTTCACGGTATTTTTGTAGCAGGTTCGAATGGAGAAACCATGGCTCTGACTCAAGAACAGCGAGATAATGCAATCCGTATCGCGATTAGTGAAGTCGGATCAAAAGTTCCTGTAATGTGCGGGGTGATGGATACCAGCACAAGGCGCGTCATTGAGAATATCAAGCGATTGGAGGCCATGGGAGGAACTTGTGCTGTAATAACATCGATTTTTTATGCCCGACATACATCACAGGATGAGACAATACGATTATTCGAAGAAGTATCAAGAAACACCCTGTGTGATCTCATGGTTTACAACATCCCAATGTTTACCAACATGAAATTGACCGCAGATACCATTCTAAGAATCGCCAAAATTGATAAAGTGGTTGGAGTAAAAGATTCAAGTGGAGATTTTGGTGAATTTCAAAAGATTCTTCGGGTTTACGCTGATAATCAAAATTTCTCTTGTCTCCAAGGTTCAACAGCAATTTCAGCAGCAGCGATACTGGAAGGGGCTGACGGGTATGTTCCCTCGATTGCTCCCCTATTCCCTGAGCTTTTTGTTCAAATGTATGAATATGCAAAAGAGAAAAATATTCTAAAAACACTTGAACTCGATGCAATCATAGCTGAAACCCAAAAAATTCTAGGTATGAGCAAGAATGCTACCGCTTCAAACAAATATGCGTTAAGCCTACTCGGTTTTACCGATAAAAAGGTCATTGCTCCTCAAGATTGCATCGCACTAGAAGAAGAAAAAAACATTCTTCGAAAGGTTGAAGAAATCAGAAACCTATTGAAAATAAAAGGAATCATACAATGAACACCATCGTAGTATCCCACCCATTATATTCACCTGGTATGGCTCTACTCAAATCAAATGATGTGCAAGTAATAATTCCAAACAATGGCAACAGCGATGATATTCTTGCGGATCTGCAAAAAGCTGATGGTTTCATTTTACGAATAGGAAAAATTGATCGTAAAGCCATAGAAGCTTGTCCCAATCTGAAAGTAATAACACGACCTGGTGTTGGTGTAGATAATGTTGATGTAAAAGCTGCTACTGAACACGGTATACCCGTTGTAGTTTGCCCTGCAGCCAATACAAAATCTGTAGCTGAACATACAATGGCAATGTTGTTTGCAGTTGCAAAAAACTTAATTGAGAGCGTTCATGAGACAAAGAAAGGTAATTTCAATATTCGGAATAAATATTCGGCAATAGAAATATCAGGAAAAACTTTGGTAATTCTAGGATTTGGAAATATTGGTCATGAAGTCGCCAAGATTGCTTCTGCAATTGGAATGAAGATTGTCGTCTTTGATCCCTACGTCACTGAAGGGGATGTAAAAAATTTGGGTTATACTTATACCGATTCATTACTGGCAGCTGTACCAGAAGGAGATTTTATTAGTTTACACATGCCCTCAAGCCCTACCACGAAAGGTATGATTGATGAAACCATTTTCCTAGCTATGAAACCCAATGCGTATTTCATCAATTGTGCAAGAGGAGATATTGTAGACGAAAAGGCTCTGTACCAAGCATTGAAAAACAGACAAATTGCTGGAGCAGCTGTAGATGTCATGACCTCAGAACCTATGGACCAAAACTCCCCTTTGCTCAAACTCAGCAACTTCATAGCAACACCACATATGGCTGGACAAACTCAAGAAGCTACAACTAAAATCGTCTCGCTTGCGGTAGAAGGAACATTAGCTGTTTTACGTGGAGAGCATTGGCCCCATGTTTGTAATCCAGAAGTATATGAGACACCAAAATGGAAGGAAATGTAAATGGATTATAAAATAATGCATAGATTTAAAAGTATTGACGGAATTTGTGGCATTTTCTGCATAATGTTTTCGATTTTTTACTTACTGGCTTCAACCAATATACATAAAAGTACTGTCGTAACACTTGGGGCTGAATTCATGCCTCGAATTTACGGAATCGTATTGTTTATTTTATCTTGCGTTCAAATAATCAATTGCTCGAGAAATATCCAAGTTCAAAATACAGCGACAGAAGCTAGACTGGAAAAAAACGATAAACGCAATGTTTTCCTCACCTTTCTATTGACCTTCTGTTATTTAGGGATCATGCAGATTGTTGGATTCATAATCGCTTCGACACTATATTTTGTCGTTCAAGCATCTTTGCTTTCATCAATAGGTTCTAAACGCAGATATGGCCTGTTATTGCTGGTGGGCGCTCTTCTTTCTATAGGATCATACTACGCTTTCCATACCGTATTTCATATTTCATTGCCTTCAGGATTGCTATTTTAATGAGGAGGACTCTGTGGATAATTTCATAATCGGAGCTCAAGCCGTATTGAATCTACCTTCAATATTATTGATTGTCATAGGAATAATAACAGGTATTATTTTCGGTGCTATTCCTGGGCTTAGTGCTACTATGGCAATTGCCTTGTTTTTGCCTATCACATACGGATTGAGTCCCACACAAGGGATTGTACTGCTTATTGCACTTTATGTCGGAGGCATCTCAGGTGGTTTGATTTCAGCTATCCTTACCCATATCCCAGGTACTCCATCCTCTGTTGCCACTTGCTTTGATGGTTGGCCATTAACGCAAAAAGGCCAAGCAACAAAAGCCCTAGGGGTCGGCATAGTGTTTTCCTTCATCGGAACTTTGTTCAGCACAATTATTTTGATTTTCCTTTCTCCGATACTTGCACGATTTGCAATCAAGTTCGGGGCATATGAATATTTTGCTTTAGGCATTTTTTCTTTATCAATGATTGGAAGTCTATCTGGAAAATCTCTAGCAAAAGGTATTTCATCAGCACTTTTTGGATGCATGTTTGCAACCGTAGGAATTGATATGATAGGAGCTGTCCCCAGATTTTCTTTTGGTGTTCAATCAATGAAAATGGGATTCAACATTCTCCCGGTGATGATTGGGATGTTTGCTGTTGCGGAAATCTTAAAAGCAGCTGAAGAATCCAGGCATCCTTTGCAATCAGAAACCATAAAGATAAATATCAAAGGCATCAAAGGTTTTGGATTTAGTTGGGCAGAATTCAGAAGTCAATGGAGCAACGGATTATATTCATCATTAATTGGAACAGGAATAGGTATTCTACCTGGAATTGGGGGGGGAATTGCAAATATCATAGCCTACTCGGCAGTAAAGAACAAATCCAAATATCCTGAAAAATTCGGATCGGGAATCATTGATGGAGTGGTTGCTACTGAAACGTCAAACAATGCTGCAATTGGTGGAGCACTCGTTCCTCTTTTGTGCCTTGGAATTCCAGGCGATACAGTTACAGCCATGTTGCTTGGAGGTCTTACGCTTCATGGAATTTCTCCTGGACCTCTGATGTTTACCCAAAATGTTGATATAGTATACGGAATTTTCATTGCATTACTGATTTCAGCCGTATTGATGTTACTGATTGAATTTTATGGATTGCGGGCTTTTGTTGCACTCTTGAAATTGCCAAAAAGCACCTTGTTACCTGGTATTTTCATATTTTGCGTGATTGGTGCTTTTGGAGTCAACAACCAAATGTTTGATGTTTGGACAGTTTTGTTGTTCGGTGGAATCGGATATTTCTTCAATAAGATCAAGATGCCTACAGCACCATTCATCCTCGGTTTCATTATTGGTCCAATCATCGAAGTTAATCTAAGAAGAGGCCTTATGTTTTCACAAGGTAGCTTTGCTCCTTTCATAACGTCACCAATTGCAACGGTATTTCTCTCAGCATCACTGTTGTCTTTAGTATTGTCAGGCATCAAAAACATTAGAAGAAAAATGGATAAGAAATCCATTTAAAATAGGTTTGTGTTTTCATCAAGGAGGAAAAGATGAAAAAAAGTATTTGGATTGTTATGGCGTTGGTTCTCATGAGCCCTATTCTTTGGGCAGCCGGGCAACAGGAGATTGGTAATGAAGCCGATACGTGGCCGACCAAGCCAATTGAAATCGTGGTTCCCTTCAATGCAGGTGGAGATACTGATTTCCACGCAAGGACCTATGCAAAATATCTCAAGGATATTCTTGGTCAGCCAGTGACGATTATCAATGTTGCTGGAGCCAATGGAGGAGCTGGAAGCATACGTGTCAAGAATGCAAAGCCTGATGGTTATTCTGCTTTATTCTTTCATGATAGTATGCTGATGAATAAGGTTGTTGGAGTAACTGATTTTGCGCACGAAGCCCTTGATCCTGCTTGTATTGGTGTCCATGACGATACATACATACTTGCAGTCAATTCAAAAAGCACTTACATGAGCTTGGATGACCTTATTCAGGACGCAAAAAAACACCCTGGTGATATAAAATATGCATCCTCTATCGGTGGATATACCTATTATGTCGGTTGTATGCTTGAAAGGGAAGCTAACGTTCATTTCAATATTGTTGATGCAGGGGGTGGATCGGATCGTAATGCAGCACTTCTAGCCCAAAAAATCGACACCAACGTCAATCCCTATGGTGTTATGAAGCCGTTTATCGATAGTGGTGATTTCAGGGTACTTGCTTTATTCTCAGAAAAACGAAGCAACTTATTCCCTACCATCCCTACTGCAAAAGAACAAGGCTATGAGGTGATCGGCAGCAGAGCGTATTTCCTTTCTTTCCCAAAGGGAACAGATCCTAAGATAATTGCAAAAATGTCTTCAGCAATGGAAACAATCTCAAAAATGCCAGAGTATGCAAAAGACATTGAACTTGCATACTGTGTCGAACCAGGATTTTCTGGAACTGAAGAAACATTGAAATACCTTGACAAAACAATGGCATCCTTCATGGCAGACCAAGATTTCATCTTAGGTAAATAAAGCCTGTACTTTTAATTGATTCGATGTACAGGAGCCTGACTTCTTTGTAATACATACCGGAGGACACATGGCTTGGCAACAAGCTGAACTGTGTCCTTCGGTTTTTTAATCACAGTATTTTTGAACCAAACCAGGAGGTTTCTTTATGAATATAGGAAATTTATGGAACCTTCAAGGACAACTTGTCCTACTATTGATGTTTGGAGCAATACTGAGAAAAATCGGAATGATTCATAAAGAAGCAAAAACTTTTCTTACTGATTTTGTGCTTTTTGTAGCACTTCCATGCAACATCATCGTGTCTTTCCCCATAGAATATTCACCCTCACTTTTATTTTCTTTTCTTTTGATTCTTCTCATTTCTTTGTTTATACAAGTCTTTTGCCTGTTTATCGGAAAAATTCTCTTCAGAAACCAAATTCAGGAGAGGAGAAGTGCCCTTCGGTACGGGATACTGGTTTCAAATGCAGCGTTTGTGGGACTTCCTTTAGTAGCTGAAGTTTTTGGTGAATCTGGACTTATACTAGCATCAATTTATCTTATTCCCCAACGAATAATGATGTGGACAGCAGGCCTTGTCTGTTTTTCAAAAAATGAACAAAGCCTAAAACAGAAAATGAGGAACATCGCACTTCATCCATGCATCGTTGCAGTATACATTGGGCTTTTCATTATGTTTTCAGGCATTGCTCTCCCTGAATTTATTTTCAAAACGTTAAAATCTGTAAGTTTATGTACTACACCCTTATCGATGATGTTCATAGGAGCTCTTCTGGCAGAAATGGATAAAAACAATCTCAATATTGATTGGACACTTTCTTTCTTTGCTTTCATTCGGCTTTTTTTTATTCCTTCCATCACTTATGTTGCATGTAAACTCTTTTCCATCAATTTATTGATTACTGGAGTATCCGTATTGCTGGCTGCGATGCCGGGAGGCAGCAGTACAGCAATTCTTGCATCAAAATATAATGGTGATGCTCTCTATGCCTCAAAAATGGTTACCTTCTCAACACTTGTTTCCATGGTTTCGATACCGCTTTGGTATAGCATTTTACATTAAGAAAACAGCTCCTGTTTGGTTTGATTCTGGAAGAACCCCTCATATACCCAATCTGCTTTACAGAAAGAAGCGCCTCGCTTACTATAATGAATATGAACACACACACAGCAAAAGCACTCGCCAGCCTCTATGCCCACTTTGATGTAAGCATCCGTGACCCCTTGTGGAAAGACATTCATCTCAGCAGCTCTCTCAAGCAAATCTATCTGTGTTCCTGTGTCCAAAAACTGGGAAGAATCAAACAGCTGGGGCCTACCTTTCACCTATATCCAGGAGCTGTACATACCAGACTGGACCATAGCCTGGGGGTGTATCATATCAGTTATCTCATCCTCACTTCTTTGCTTAAGCAAGCCCTTTCAAAAGGAGAAGAGACTCTTCTCACTGAAGAAGGCATGAGAACCTTTCTTTGCGCATCCCTTTTGCATGACATCG
>JAQVVB010000360.1 GCA_028699215.1 Sphaerochaeta sp.
GATCTCATACTGCAACAATGTAGCATCATAGGTGGCAACCGCAGTCGATAGTAGGGAAAGGAATTCTTTCTTGTCACGGGTATTCTCATAGATGTAATTGCGGTTGTTTCCCCGTTGGATAACATGGTGGATGGTATCGGGGGCATCGTCCCTTTTTCGCCTTGGCATGGATCATATCCCCCTGATCAAGTGCCACTTGCCATCGGATCGGAAGACGATCTTTTCTGCAAGCTCCATGTCGGCAAGGCACTCCATTACAGAAAGGTTCGTATTGTCCACCAGACTGGCAAGTTCAGAGGTGGTGAGGGCTTTCTGGCGAAGGGCCTCGACAACGGCCGCTTCACCGAGATGAACAGGGGATTCGGAATCTGGTTGTCGGTTTGTGCAATCTTGGGTAAAAAGGTGGTCGTTGAGGTAGGCTTGGGCGCCTACGGATAAAAGATAATTGGTCCCACAACTCTTTGGTTCCAAGAGGCTGTTGGGGACTGCGAGCACGCGTTTCCCTTTTGCCAAGGCACTCTTGGCAGTGTTCATGCTTCCGCTTTCAAGACGTGCCTCGATAACGAGAAGGGTGTTGCACCAAGAAGAAAGGACTCCATTTCTACCAATGAAGCGAAAAGGCAGGGCTTGTTTGCCAAAGGCATAGGGTGTTATCACAGCACCGGTGTCTGCTATCTGTTCCATAAGTTCTGCATGGGATGCCGGTTGGGCTTTGTGCAATCCACAGGGAAGAAAGGCGTAGGTAATCCCCTGGTTTTCAAGCGTAATGCGATGGGCAAGGGCGTCGATACCAAAGGAGAGGCCGGAGGCGATGATGTTCCTCTTTTCAACCAAGTCTGCTACTGCAGAGCTGGTAACCATCTCACCGTAGGATGTGCAAGAACGAGATCCGATGACACCGACCACCTGGACAGAAGGGTCGGACAAGGTTCCCCGGTAGTAGAGGACCAGAGGGGCCTGCTGATCGGATGAGAAGATATGGTGATACTGATCATCATAAGCACTCAAGACGTGAATGTTATGGTGCTCGTTGTTGTTGAGTATTGCTTCGGCAATTTTCAGGTTGCGTCCTGTCCATACAGAAGCAAACGCCATTTCCTTGGGGTTTTCGGCGACAGCAGTAGCATAACGAAAACCTTTGGCCAGCACTGATTGTACGCAGTCAAAGTTTGCCTGGAATATCTCTTTCGGGTTGCCATAAGCGGCCAATAGTTTTCGTTTTGCTTTCAATGAAAGTCCTACAAGTTCGTTCAGCCACACCCAGTAGACCAAAGACTCACACATGGTATCTCTCCCTCTCAAGGTCGCGGGAGAAGAGGGCCTTGATCAGGTGCTGTCGCCTTATCTGGTCACTGCCGGCAATATCTGCAAAGGTCCTGGCGAGCTTGAGGGTCTTGTAGCGGGCCCGGACCGAGAGGTGGTCACGTTCATAGGTTCTTTGCAAAAGGGTCGCACTGTCGTCATCGAGGACGCAGTAGCGGCGAAGCTGGGAGCTGTTCATCTGTGAGTTGGTGGCGATCGACTCCCCTCCTTTTTTGAACCGGTGGAGCTGGCGTTCACGTGCGAGCAGTACGATGTTCCGCAGCATTTCGGAGCTGATCGACCCACTCATGAGGTGGCCGTCGCTGAAATCGACGCTTCCTACATATTTCTGCATGTCGATGCGATCGAGGATCGGACCTGAGATGCGTTGTCGATAGGTGCGGATTGCATAGGGGGTGCACTCGCAGCGGTTGGTACCTGCATAGCCGCAGGGGCAGGGATTCATGGCTGCGACGAGCATGAAGTCGGAGGGATACCGGTTGGTCTGGTTGACGCGACTGATGGTCACCTTTTTGTCTTCCAAAGGTAATCGTAGCGATTCGAGGGTTTTTCTGCCGAACTCGGGCAGTTCGTCAAGGAAGAGGACGCCACGGTGGGCAAGGGTCACTTCGCCGGGTTTGGCATAGGGGCCTCCCCCGATGAGTGCTTGGGCAGACATGTTGTAGTGGGGAGAGCGGAAAGGACGGGTATGCTTGAGTTCATGGCCGTCGAGTTCCCCTGCTATGCTGTAAATCGAGGAAACTTCAAGGATTTCCTGTTCACTCATAGGGGGAAGTATGGTGGGAAGCAGCCGGCTCATCATCGACTTCCCGCAGCCAGGGACACCTACCAGTAAAAGATTGTGACTACCAGCAACAGCCGCGGCAAGGTAGGGAAGAATCTCCTCATGCCCGATGACATCGGAGTAATCGCCCTCTTTGCCGCTCTTCTCACTTTGCCCAGGGTCTTGTTTCTGCTTGTGGGGGCAAAGGTGGAGCCTTTCCTCAAGGTAGGCGATGACTTGGGCGACGGTTTCGCAGGCAACGACTTCCAGACCAGTGACCAGGGAGGCTTCATCGGCGCAATCGAAAGGGACGATGAGTTTTTTCCAACTGAGTTTGTGGGCTTGAATTGCCATGGGCAACACTCCGTCGAAACCAACAAGAGTCCCCGTGGTGCTGATTCCCCCGACGAAAGCAATCTCCTGCCATGTCTCGATCCTCGGCCTGACCTGTCCCGATTCCACCAGCAGGCCCAAAAGCATGGGAAGGTCAAGGTAGGCTCCTCTTTTGCGTATGTCACTGGGGCTGAGGTTGACCACGACCTTCTTGGTGGGATAGGCATAGCCGATTTCCTCGGTACAGGCCTCCATGCGGTCTTTTGCCTCTTTGATGGCACTGTCCCCAAGACCGACGATGGTGGTCGCAGCCAATCCGGCGATGATGGCGACCTCCACGCCGAGGGGATACCCCCCTATGCCATTGATACCCAAACTCCTGATCACTGTTGCCATTGCTTTGAACTCCTCCTACAATACATAAAGGCAAGGAGTGGGAGTTTTGCTTCAAGCAAGGTTGGTTTTTCGAGAGTATTCTTTTAACATTATCATTATTAATATTGTGATTAAGAGCGCAAAAAAAACAAACAGGGCAAAATGATTGTGGATTCTGTGGAAGATCGGAAGAG
>JAQVVB010000054.1 GCA_028699215.1 Sphaerochaeta sp.
TGCAAACCCCTTATTATTATCAACATCAGGCGTATAAGCGTTCCGATACTGCCAGTACGCCTGTTGATCCCTTTGAGTTACAGGCCTTGGTTTTGTCAGGAGTGCACATGGAATATGATGAGCTTCCGGCAACAGAAAACACTCTATCCTTCATTACTTTACAAGAATTCTTAGAGAGAAAAATCCATCTTGAGACTTTCAATGATGATACATTAAGAACGCTTGGACTTTTATCTGAAAATGGCTACAACCGGGCGGCACAGCTAGTATCTGATAGCAATTCGCTAAAACAAGCTGCATTGGACATTGCCAGAATGGGAGATAACGTATCGATTTTTTTGGATCGACAGTTGATCGAACAATGTTCAGTGCTGACACAATATGAGAAAGCAATGCAACTTTTTGATCAATACTACAAGAGCTATGAAGAAGTGACGGGTTTCTTCAGGGAAAAGCGAATTCAAATACCGAGAGAAGCGTTTAGGGAAGTGCTTGCAAACGCTTTGGTCCATCGTGACTACTCCCATATCTCGACTATAAGAATTGCTATGCACCCACAAAGAATTGAGGTTACTTCTCCTGGTGGATTGATGAGAGGCATAAGTAAAGAAGAGTACCTTTCAGGTAGTGTCTCTGTACCGAGGAATACGATACTTGCAGAGGTCTTTCATCGGCTGGCGATCATAGAACGTTTTGCTACCGGTATAAAAAGGATCCAGGAAGCCTATCTACCTTTTTCTGAGAAACCAACTTTTATCGTCTTGGAAAACTCCATTACGGTTGTTTTACCTAAGATTACGTATGCTGATGGTTCAAAAAAGATCTATCATCTCGAAAATGCCTCAAACGGAGAGCAATCGATACTTGAGGCATTTGAGCAGAGGAAAAGGCTTTCGAGGGCTTCTGCAGAGAGCATTGCTGGGGTATCTAAATCGGGAGCCCAAAAAATACTGAATGCACTAACTGAAAAGGGATTGATCATAAAACAAGGTAAAGGCCCGGCAACTTTCTACGAGATGGTTGATGAAAAATAGAACTGTTTTCTGAACCAGCCTTGCATTTCATACTCATTTCATACTCTCTTCACCATTTGTTCATGACTTTGCTGTTAACTATGGTCAGCAAGCCAAGAAGGGGAGGAAACAAACCTCCCTCTGAAGGCTCAAGGGGAAGCAGGTTCTGAAAGAGAAGGAAGGCTGTATCAGGAAAGGGATGAGAAGTAGTTGCATGTCACTTCTTTCCTTCCAAGGTCCACCTTCAGAGACTGCCCCCGCAGAACAAGAAGAGGAGGACTTCTTTATTCCTGTAGCCTCCGGGAAGACAGAGTCCCTCCTCTTCGTAGGAAGAGGGAACAGTGAAGAACAAACTTGTACTCTGTGTAATGGTCCTTATCGTTGGTCGTCTGATGATGACGATCTCCTATTGATCATTGTATCTGAAAGATGGTTTCCCACAAGACCGTCAAGGGAAACACAAGAAGCAAGCCTGGTGTCAGATTGATTGCCCGTATGTCTTTGATGTTTGCAATTTTCAATCCAATGGCAAAGGTGATGATGCCTCCCATAGCCTGGAAGTTCGACAACATCGAGAGTGATATATAGGGGAGAAACAAGGAAGATGTTGCAAACAAAGTCAACTGGATCAGCAGCTGGGGAATTGCAAGCGAAGAAATGAGGATTCCCAAAGTGGTTGCGAACGACATTGCTGTAAAGAAATCCAAGACGGATTTCGCAAGCAGAATGGAGTGGTCGTTGGACATCCCTGCATGCATTGCTCCAAATATTCCTGTTCCGCTTGCGCAGAACAACACCAAAAGACTGATGAAGAGTTCCCTCTGTTCTTGGTTTTTATTTGCAATGCACTGGGGCTTGAGCTTTTGCATTGAAGTGAGAAGGCACCGGTCTATATCCAGCAGTTCACCGATGATGCTTCCTACAACCAATGAAAGCACAACCACCGGTACATTCTGGATTTTCACTATTGCGGAAATACCTATGGCGATTGCCGCAAGAGCCAACGTTTTCGGCAATGATACCAACAACCTCTGGGGGATTGCGTGCTTCAACAGAGTCCCAAGGACTCCGCCGATGAAGATCGCTCCACTGTTTGCCAGAACCCCATAAGGAAATCCCACACTCATTCCTTATGAAGCAATACGGTCGTGTCACGTACGCAAAGCTCTACATCAAGACAGGTATCTTCAGCACGTTCTCCTTGGATCAAGGAATTCAGTTTCCTTACGGATTCCTGTCCCATTTCATGAAGATGCAGCTCTATGCTGGTGAACGTATAGTCTGCTTTGCTCTCATTCGCATCAAAGAGAATGATGGAAATGTCTTGGGGGATCGTATACCCCTGGCGTTTGAGCTGAGAGGTGCATCCATTGGCGACAGCTTGGGTCATGGCGATGATCCCGTTGCACTGGGTGAAACGTCCAATCAGAGAGGCTGTTGCATCCACCCCGCTTTGATGACCGTATCCTGTGACCACCACAAGATCCGGGTCATAGGGAATGTTCTCCTCTTGTAAGGCCTTGAGGTATCCACGGAAACGGTCGATTGAAGAAAAGGTATAGCTTGCACTCTGTTCTGAAAACGAACGAAGTTCTTTGTTTGAGCACGGAGGATCCCAGAAGCTTGCAATGAAGCCGATGCGTCGCCTTCCCAATTGGATGAGGTATCGTGTTGAGAGATATCCACCTTTCTCTCCGTCATGGTAGACATGGGGGACTCCTGGAATGATGTTCCTTCTCGCTGTAATGACAAGAGGCAGGTTTCTGAAACTCGTCAATGCGGGGATGTTTTCGGCTTTTGCCACAGGAATGTAAATCAAACCATCGAGAATGGATTGTGAGAAACGGTCGATGACTTGGTGTTCCACTTCGAGCGACCCTTCACTGGATCCACAAAGGACGAGTTGACCGTTCTTTCTTGCTTCCTGCATGATTCCTTCGGCAATCATGGAGAAAAACGGGTGGTTGATCTCGGGAACGATGAGACCGATGACCCCGGAAGAACTCCCCTTCATGAAGCGTGCTGCAATGCTTGGCCGATAACCGGTTTCTTTGAGCACTTCCTTGATTTTATCCTCATTGGATTTTCTAATCGATTGACCGTTGAAATACCTTGATAGGGTTGCGATGGAAACCCCACTGAGTCTTGATATGTCTTTTATTGAATAGAGTGGTTTTTCAACTGTGTTCATGAATCCATTATACACAAGTCTGTTTTTTTTTCAATTAAAATGTAAAGGTTAATCAAAGAAATAAAAAAATCGTTGCTTTCTTAAGCGGTGAAATATACGCGTATAAAGTAATAATCTGTTGTAAAATATTTATAATACTATAATATAAGTAAATAGATATTATTTAAAAATGTATTGACAGTGTTGAAATGCATGATATGATGTTTTTATAAACTGAAAACGTTTATCAATTAGTGACTGGAGGATTGAGATTTGAAATTTATCGTGAATAAATCAACCCTGATGGGGGAAGCAACCATCCCAGGAAATAAGTCAGGAACCGCTCGTGGTATCATTTTTGGCTCACTTGCTGAGGGCACTTCCACCCTTATCAATCCATTGACGAATCTCGACAGTTATTCAATCGTCAAGATGATGAGAGCCTTAGGATCGAAAATCGATACCAGTGATGACAGAAAATGGATTATCGAAGGTACCGGAGGTAAACTGAATGTGCCCGCATGTGTACTTGATGCAGAGAACTCCGGTACTGGTTTTTATTTTGTGCTTGCCTTATGTGGCTTGATTCCCGGTTACAGTGTTTTGACGGGAGACTATCAGATTTGTTATCGTCCAGCCCAACCGATGATCGACGCACTCAATACATTGGGCGCAACAGCTTTCTCTACACGAGGGACCGGTACGGCTCCTGTAGTGGTGAAAGGCCCCTTCAAAGGCGGTGTGGTGGATTTCCCCGGGGTGAATTCACAATGGATGACACCCTTTCTCTGTGCCTGTGCATTGGCTGAAGGAGATACCACCATTCGAGAAACGAATCTTCTTGAGCACCCCTATGTGGACATGACCATCGGAATGCTGTCTCATGCAGGCATCGAGGTGGAAAACAGAAACTATGATGAATTCTTTGTCCGTGGAGGGCAGAAGTTCAAACCCTTCACGTATACCTTGCCGAGTGATTGGGGTTCTTCAGGATACCCCATGATCGCAAGTGCCATTACCAGAGGTTCAAAAGTCACCTTTCATGGGCTTGATCTGCATGATTTTGCAGGTGAAAAAGCCTTTGTTCAGATTTTAAGGGATATGGGAGCCCATATTGAAGTGGTGGACAATGGCTTGGGAGGAATTACCGTTGAAGGAGGCTACCCATTACAAGGTATCGAGATTGATTGTAGCGGTACACCTGATGCAGTACCCATCCTAGCGGTACTTGGCTGTTACGCCCAAGGCAAGACGGTATTGAAGAATATTGGAGCCTGCCGATTGAAAGAGACCGACAGGGCCAAATCGATCAAGGAAGAACTAACCAAAATGGGAGGGGTTTTCGAAGAGACTGAAAACACCTTGACCATTTTCCACTCCAAGCTCATCGGAGCGGATATTTGTGGTCATCATGACCATCGTATCGTAATGGCTGCCACTGTTGCTTCCTTGATCGCTGAAGGGAAATCCATGATTGAAGACGCCGAATATGCGGCGGTATCATTTCCAAATTTTTATGAGCTGATGACATCCTTGGGTGCCGATATTGACCGAGAATGAAAAAAAGGAGAATTGCCACTATGAAAAAAACTGTTTTGCTTGTGTTGGTTATAGGAGTATGTCTGATGGGTTTGTTCGCCCAAGGTGATAAAGAATCTGCTGCAGCTGCTCCCGCACTCCGCAGGTATTCCATTGGAACAGCAGGAACAGCCGGTTCCTTGTATCCCATGGGAGTGTCCATGGCTGAAACCATCACCAAACATGTTGATGGTCTTGCCTTTACCGGTGAAGCTACTGCAGCTTCAGTGGAAAACGTGCGTAACCTTACCTCTGGAAAGCTTGCAATGGGAATATCGCAGAGTGAAATCGCTTATTTGGCATATAACGGTCTGGGAGATTTCGCAAAAAGACAGGCAGATGATTTGCGCTCTCTTTTCAGTACCATTTACAGCTATATCCAGGTATTCACCCTTGCTGACAGCCCCATCAACAGCATTGCCGATTTCAAAGGCAAGGCGATCGGAGTAGGTGCTGCCGGATCTGGTGGGGAAATGGCTGCCCGCATGATCCTTGACTACTATGGTTTGTCCTATGATGACATCAAACCCCAGTTCATTCCTGAAAGTGAAGCAGTCTCAGCCCTTAAGGACAATAAGATTGCAGCGTTTCTCTGTACCCACCCCTTGAAGTCAGCTGCCTTGATGGATCTCACCACCTCTGCAAAGGTCAAGATGATCTCCTTTGAGGACCCCTCTTTTTATGAGGCTTTCCCCTTCTGGACCCGCTATGTAATACCAGCTGGAACGTACACGAATGTGGATGAGGAAGTTACCGTTCCCATCAGCAGAGTCTTGATGCTGACCTCGACAAAAGCCGGTCTCAGCGAAGATGATGTATATGAAATCGTAAAGGCCATCTGGGAGAATCGTTCGGAATGGGGAAGTGTGACATCTGCTGTCTCCAAGCAGGTTGTTCTGGAGACCGCTCTTTCTGAACTCTCTGTACCGATGCACTCCGGCGCAATCAAATACTTCAAGGAAAAGGGATTTGACCTGGATGCAAGCCTGTATCCTCCTGAGTACAAGTAGAATCAACTTGCCATGGATGTTCTTGCATGGACATCCATGGTTTTCTCGTTCACTGTGCTATTGTTCATCATGAGGAGATTACTTCAGTGCAAAATGTGCTACAAAAAAAGAACCACGTAATCCATCTGGTTCTTTTTCTACTCTCAGCAGGTATCTGTCTTTTTCACTTGTTTGTCACCATGAACACCTCGGTCAGTGTCATGCAGTCGAGGGTGATCCATCTTTTTTCCCTTATGCTCGTTTGGTATGTCTACAAAGTGGAGAAGGAGAAAACGGTAGGGAAAACCGTGCTGCGCTTCATCATGGTGCTTGTCATTTCGGCCTTGGGAGTCTATTACCTGACCCAAACCACCCCTGATGTCATTCGAGAGAAAGGTATCTGGGGTATTTCCAAATTGGATATGCTTGCAGGTTTGTTGCTTTTGATTCTCATTTTGGAAACCTCAAGACAGTCGATAGGCATGGCGCTTCCCCTGATTGCCGTCGTGTTTTTAGCCTATGCGGTTTTCGGTCCCCATCTGCCCAACATCATAGCCCATAGAGGCTACGATTTGGAGTACATCACCAGCTATGTATGCTGGACGAATGAAGGCATATTCGGGACTCCCATAGGAGCCGCTGTTTCCTTTGTCGTGCTGTACATCATATTTGGAGAGTTGTTGGATACCTTTGGGGCCGGTAAGTTCTTCATTGACATCGCTTATGCACTTACAGGAAAAATGCGGGGAGGTCCTGCTGAAGCCTCGGTGCTCTCAAGTGCTCTGATGGGGTCCATCAACGGTTCTGCAGTTGCCAATGTGGTGACGACCGGGACCTTCACCATTCCTTTGATGAAAAAGGTGGGATATTCCAAGGACTATGCTGCCGCAGTCGAGGCTGTTGCTTCAACCGGAGGGCAGATCCTTCCCCCCGTCATGGGAGCTGCAGCTTTTGTCATGGCCGATATGACCGGCATCGCGTACTCCACGATTATCCTGGCAGCGCTCATTCCCGGCGTGTTGTATTATCTCAGTCTGGGTGCGGCGGTATATTTTGAGGCAGGAAGGCTGGGCATCAAACCGGAAGACAATGCCAAATTATTGAATGCCAAGCGTATCTTCAAAGAAGGGTATTTCCATCTGCTTCCCATGGTGGTGTTGATCATCTGTCTGCTCGGATTCAAATTTTCCGCAAGTTATTCAGCATTGTTTGCAATTGGTGCGATTCTGCTCATTGGCTTTGTCCGCACGATGAGAAATGAACATCGCCTACCTTTGAAAGAACTGAAAGCTGTCGCCCTGCATGCTGCAAAATCCTCGGTTCCTGTAACCATTGCATGTGCTTCAGCCGGGATTGTCATCGGTATTGTAAGTATGACCGGCCTTGGCGTGAGGTTCGCCCAGATTGTTTTTCAGTTGGCGAATGGAAATCTGTTTCTGATGTTGTCGATGACCATGGTGGCATGCATCATCCTCGGTATGGGACTCCCTTCCACTGCTGCGTATGTCATTGCCGCAACGGTTGCTGCTCCTGCACTTTTGCAAGCCGGCATCAGCATGCTTGCTTCCAATCTGTTTGTCTTTTATTTTGCCATCATCTCATTCATAACTCCTCCGGTGGCAATGGCTGCGTATGCCGCATCCGGGATCGCTGAATCAGATTCGATGAAAACGGGTGTCAAAGCCTTCCAATTGGGGATTGCAGGATTCATCATCCCGTTTCTGTTCATCTATTACCCTGGTTTGCTCATTGTAGGAACGTCAGTGGGAGAAACGCTGTATGCCATGGTGATTGCAGTGTGTGCAGTAGTGCTTATGGCGGCCTCGTTTGAAGGATGGGTTGGTTTCAACCTCAGTCTCTATCATCGGTTGTATATGTTCTCTACAGCCTGCATTCTTTTGCTTCCCTATAGGTTTGCCGATATCCTCGGGCTCTGTATGGTTGCTTTCATGACGCTGCTTCTTATCATCCAGATCAAGAAAAAAAGAACTTGAGTTGAATGATTTGGAAAAGGACGGTTTTGGGTTTTTCCCTCCACCGTCCTTTTTTTTATCCCTTGACTCCACCGAGCATCAATCCTGAAACAAAGTGCTTCTGCACGAACGGGTAGATGATGAGCACCGGCAGCATGCCAAGTACCATTACCGCCATCTTCAGGTTGTTGTACACATAGGTACCGCCTCCAAGAGACTCATCGGATTCAAACATCAGGCCACGCAACACCACCTGCAAAGTGTATTTGCGGCTGTCGTTGATGAACATGATGACCTCGAAGTAACGGTTCCAGTAGCTCACGAAGTAGAACAAGGTCACCGCTGCAATGATTGAGACCGACAGGGGAAGGACGATTCTTACCAAGATCATGAGGTCGTTGCAGCCATCCAAGGTGGCGGATTCTATCAACGAAGTTGGAATGCTGGTCATGAAGTTCTTGATGATGATCAGATTGAAGGTCGACAAGGCTACCGGGAAGATGATCGCTCCCATGCTGTTGATGAGGCCCAATTCCCTGACCACGATGTAGAACGGCATGATGCCTGCATCGAAGACCATTGTGAACACAATCGCCTTCATGAGGATGTTCCTTCCGATCAGCTCCTTTTGGGCAAGCGCAAAGCCCATCGGTACGGTTATGCACATTGAAAGTATGGTTCCTGCTATTGCAACCAAGAGAGAGTTCTTGAACGCTCCCATATAGCCGCTGCTCAAGACCCGGGTATAGTTTGTAAGGGTGAAGGAATGAGGGATGAGGAGATAGTCGTTGCCCATGACATCGATGTCCTGTGCGAACGAAGTGACGAGTACATTCCAGATGGGGATGATGAAGATCAGGCAGATGAACGACAGGGTCAACACATTGATGACTCTGAAAGCCTTTCTTCCCTTTGAATCCTTGATGGCATTCATGGTTTTTTGTTGCATGGTGTTCCTCCCCTACAGAATCGGTTCGTCAAGGAACCGGCTGCTGATCTTGTTTGTTGAAAGCACAAGGATCAAGCTGATGATGGATGTGAACATACCCACCGCAATGGAGTACCCGATATCCCCCGAAAGTACTCCTTCACGGAATACATACGTCTGCAACACATCTGCAACGTCATAGACGGCGGCATTGTACATGACCAGGACCTGCTCGAAAATCAACAGGACATGGGAAAGGTTGAGGAGAAGCATGGTGACGATGGTGGAACGAATGCCAGGCAAGGTTACATAGAACAGCTTGCCCCAGTGTCCTGCTCCATCGATGGTGGCCGCTTCATACAACTCCGGTTGGACGGTCGTCAAGGAAGCCACATAGATGACCGCTCCGTAGCCCATCTGTCTCCATATGTAGGAACTGATCAAGACAGGACGGAAGTGATTGGCGCTCGCCATGAAGTAGATCGGGTCGCCTCCAAACTTGGTGATGATGTTGTTGACCAACCCTGAGGAGGGAGAGAGCAAATTGACGAAGATGCTGCCTACCACGACCCAAGAGAAAAAATAGGGGATGTAGATCAAGAACTGGATGAATCGCTTTGCCTTGGTGCTTCTCAACTCATTGATTAGCAGCGCTACGATCAGCGGCGCTGGAAAATAGAAGACGATGTTTGCCAAACTGATGATCAAGGTGTTGCGGAAGGCATTCCAGAAGATGGTGGAAGTGAGCAATCGTTGAAAGTTTTCCAACCCGACAAAAGAGACTTTAGAACGGAAACCATAGTCTGTAAACGACAAGGAAAGGCCCATCAAGGGCACATATTTGAAGAGTACATACCAGATGATTCCAGGGGCAAGCATGATCAGCAGGTATCGTTGCTTGGAAATTCTGGTGGTGAGGGGAGGCTTAATTCGTACAGCCTTCGGCTTTTTTGTCATACTATGACACTCCTTCGAAAAATGAATATCGTCAATGAATGCTCTGTTTGAGATTCACACTCTGCGCACTGTAGTGGAAAGGACGGCTTTTTTTGTCAGTTCCAGACTTCTGGTTTCACTCTGGTTGCCTCCCACGAAGATGCTCCAAAGCCCTGATACACTGTTTCTTTCCCCTTGGTCGTTGACCAAGGTGAAACAGGAAGGCTGAAGCACCGTATGAAAGCGTTTTGCCTCACCTTTTGCAAGATGAATGCTTGAAAAGCTACAAAGAGAAGGCCAAAGAGGAGCGTCCGGGTGGTCGATCGTGCAATAAATCTGTACGATCTCCCGTCCTTCTCTCTCTCCTGTGTTTTGTATCGTATAGGAAACGATGACCTCCCCCAACAGGCCTTGGGTACAAGCAAGGTCAGCATAGGAGAAGCTTGTATAGGAAAGACCGAACCCAAAGGGGTAGAGGGGAGTTTCCTCAAGATAGCGGTAGGTCCTGTTCTTCATCGAATAGTCAGTGAATTCGGGCAACGTGTTTGAAGCCTTGTAGAAGGTGACGGGAAGCCTTCCCGATGGGCTGAATTCACCAAACAGAAGATGAGCCATGGCAGTGCCTCCGCTCTGTCCAGGGTACCAGCCTTGAACCAAGGCCCGTACATTCTCATATGCCTCGATCTCAGGGTCAAGCGATCCCCCGCTGAGCAGAATCACGATGATCGGTTTGCCTGTTTGCACTACTGCACGCAGTAAGGTGCGCTGGCAAGCGGGAAGGCGAACGTCTTTTTTGTCTCCTGCCCAACCTCCGTTGCCATCATCGTGCATCTCGCCTTCCACGGTTTCATCCAAGCCAAGACAGAGCACGGTGATTTGGCTGTTGCAACAGGCAACAACTGCTTCTGTGATGCGGTCGTCTTCTTTTGCCAGACGCTCAACTTTGGGCTTGGTGAGGTTGCATCCCTCACTGTAGTTTACCCTCACCTTTGTTCCTACATACGCACGTATTCCTTCGAGAATGGTTACATTTCGTGAAGAGGTCCCATGGTAGTTGCCCCAAAGAGCTCGCTCGCTGTTGGCATTGGGGCCTATGACTGCAATCGAGGACAGCTCATGGAGGTCAAGTGGCAACAGATGGTCGTTTTTCAACAGGACCAACGACCTGCAGGCAGCCTCAAAGGCGATATAAGCATGTTCATCGTTGTCGATATCAGAAAATCCAAGGTGGTCGTATGCTGTTCCTTGGCCAAACATACCCAATTGAAACCGGGTCTGCATCACTCTGATGCAGGCTTCTTGTACAGTCTGTCTTTCGATGAGGTGCTTCTGATAGGCTTTTTCCAGATACTCGAATTCACAGCCACAGTTGAGGTCACACCCTGCATTGAGGGCAAGGGCAACCGACTCCTCGTCATTTTTGGTTACTTTATGGTTGAGATGGAAATCCCTGATCGCCCAGCAGTCGGAGATGTACATGCCTTCAAAGCCCCAGTCTTTTCTCAATACATCGGTGATCAGGGTTTTGCTGCCGCAACTGGGTTCACCGTTGACTGCACTGTATGCTCCCATGACAGCGTTGACCTTGCCGTGTTGTACGGCTGCCTTGAAAGCCGGGGTGTAGGTTTCCGTCAGGTCCTTTTTGCTTACCACGGCATTGAAACCATGGCGAAGCGATTCTGGTCCGCTATGGGCGACGAAGTGCTTGACACAGGCCGCACATTTGAGCTTTTCTTCATCGCCTTGCAATCCCTTGATGAAGGCTGTCGCAAGCATGGAAGAGAGATGGGGATCCTCTCCGAAGGTCTCTTGACCTCTTCCCCAACGTGGGTCACGGAAGATATTGACATTAGGAGACCAGACGCTCAGCCCTTTGTAGATGTCTCTGTCTCCAAGAGATGAAAACAGATTGTATTTTGCTCGTTGTTCAGTTGAGATGATGTCAGCGATTTTTTCAAGGAAAGCATCATCAAATAGGGAAGCTAAAGCTATGGCTTGAGGAAACACCGTTGCAGTTCCAGAGCGCGCAGCACCATGGAGCCCCTCGTTCCACCAGTTGTAGGCTTCAATACCCAGACGAGGAATGGAAGGAGCATCATGCCTCAGTTGGCTGAACATCTCTTTGAGTGTCATTCTCTTGACCAGGTCTTCTGCTTGTTTTCTCCAGGTGGTTGCCATAGCTGTATCTCATTGTTCAAAAGGCGTTAAGGAAAGATCGGTTTTTGAGATGGTTCTTTCAAAAACCGATCCTTCTTATGGTGCTTGAGGTGAACGCTTACTTGGAAGCGTTCAGTTCCTCTAGAATCTTCGGTCCGTTGATGGACTTCCAAAAGTTCTCGTACTCACTCATTCCCTGCTCCAAGGAAACATTGCCTACGATGATTTTCGTGGCGATCGATTCTCGGGTGCT
>JAQVVB010000361.1 GCA_028699215.1 Sphaerochaeta sp.
TTTCCTCAGGTCGCCCAATTCCTTCCGAGAAGATGGTCAAGCTCATAGAAATCAGCCTCGCCAAAGTCATACTGGGCCTCTCCCGGATGTCATACCAGCTTCATGGATCCCGGGCTGTCATATTCTCTTTTGAGGTCGTTCCTGTAGGACTTCATGTATCTTCTCACAAGATGGTAGGAGTGTTCCAGCTCCTTGTGCCCTAGCTTCACTGTCAGATATTCATGCATTCTTGTTACTGTAAAATGCTGCTTGTCATGTTCCTGGTAGTATTTGACAGCCGCTGCCCTTTGCTCCGATGTATAGCCTGATTGTAATCGAGGCTTCTTGTGCAGGTCTCCTTCTTCAAAATATTCATGATACCATAACCTGAGCATCTTGGTGTTTGGATACCCAAGCTCCCTGACAACTGAACATGCACTCTTGTCAAACTTTACGTAAAGTTCAACTGCTGCTAAAAAAAGCAGAAAGTTGAGATTCATTGTAAATCATAAAAATATAATAGTATTTGATAAAATTGGTAAATATTATAAAAATGATAGTTATAATTATAAAAATGATAATAAAACTTGACATATATCAAAACTCATTTTACTCTTCAAGAAGAAAGGGGCCTACTATTGGTTCCTAGAATTTCTACTTTTGGAGGACGAAATGAAAAAACTGCTATGTGTGCTTCTTATTCTTGCTCTAGCTGTGACTTCAGTTATGGCAGCGGGGCAGGGTGAGACACCTGCTACTGCTGATGCATCTACAAAATGGCCCCAACAGCCAATCAATCTGGTCGTTGCCTTTGCTGCTGGCGGAAACTCCGATTACAATGCAAGAGCTCTTGGCAAGTATCTTACCAAGGAACTTGGACAGCCTGTTGTCGTAACCAACGTTGCGGGAAGTGGTGGTTCAATTGCTGCAGCCCAGGTTATGGAAGCTAAAAACGATGGATATACCATCCTTGTTTCACAGCTTTCCATGAACATTGCCCAAGCAGCAAAAATGGTTGATTTTGGTTTTCAGGATTTTGAACTAGCTTGCGTTTTCTCCGCTTCTGCTGATGAAGTGCTTGTAGCCAATGCAGATGCTCCTTTCAATAATGTAGAAGAACTCATTGCAGAGTCACAGAAAAACCCTGGCAAATATAAACTTACCGCTAACACCGGCGCTTCCACTCAGTGGATTGCAATTGGTCTTCAGCAGGCTGGTGCAAAGTTGAATGTTGTTTCTTCTGGTGGATCTGGTGAACGTCTTCCTCTGTTGCTTGGTCGTCACGTCGACTTGATTCCCATGCCCTACAACATGGTTCAGGATTATGTAAACAAAGGTCAGTTCAAGTATATTGCAAATGTGAGCAATCAACGTTCTGCAGCACTTCCTAATCTTCCAACCCTTCGTGAGGGTGGCGTGAATGCAGGATATTCTTACTACAACACCATGTTCTTCCCAAAGGGCACCGATGCAAAGATTGTTGAGAAATTCAGTGAAGCTTGTGGAAAAGTCATCAATACCAACGCTGATTATCAAAAAGAGATTGCAGCATTGTTCCAGGCTCCCACTTACATGAATACTAAAGACACTGTTGCCCATTGGACTAAAGAGCTTGAAGAAATGATGGCTATCAGCGATTTGCTTCAGGGTAAATAGAGTTAGGTTTTTCGACACTATGTACATCTTGGTCCGGAAACAGGCTTTCCGGGCCAACTAATAATTAGTCAGTTATTCAGGAGCCAATCACATGAATAAAGCAACAAAAAAAGAGCTGGGAGTCGGAATTTTTTTCGCAGTTCTTGCTATCGCCTATATCTTGGAATCTTTGAATGTTTCCACATTCACACCCTTTGGGAATAGAGGACTTGATTCTCAATCCGTACCTGCAATGATCGGTTGGCTGTCCTTCGGCTTAAGTGTTTTGTATATCATTATCACCCTTGTAAAAGATCGAAAGAACAGAAGAATGGAAGCGACAGAAAACGATCAGGTTTGTGATGTCGATAACGTCGTTTGCATGGATATCCCTCAGAACGCCAAAAAATTGTCCCTTACAAGAATTATCCCCATAAAGCTTCTCCTCTCACTTGTCTATCTGTTTCTGTACTTTCTTTTTTATCAGAGCCTTGGATTCATCTTATCCAGTATCGGATATCTGATAGCAGAAAGTGTATTGCTTACAGAAAAGACCAAACGTAAGAAATGGGCATTGTTCATCACGCTTTTTTCCGTAGGTATTGTTGTGCTAATTTATGTGGTTTTCACCAATTACCTAACGCTCTTTTTGCCCAAGGGCATTTTAGGATAGGGGGTTATATGCTTGAAATGTTATTATCAGGGTTTGGTGCGGTTTTCACCGATCCCGTTTGCATAATTATGATCATTCTCGGTACGACAGTTGGAATTATATTCGGAGCGCTTCCAGGGTTGACGACAGTAGCCGGGCTTTCGATGTTCCTTCCCGTCACCTATGCCATGGCAAGCGGTACGGGGCTTTCCATGTTGACCGCCATCTATATCGGTGGAATGTCAGGAGGACTCATTTCAGCAATCCTTTTGAATATTCCAGGAACTCCCAGTTCCATTGCCACTTGTTTTGACGGAAGTCCCATGGCTAAGAACGGGCAGGCAGGTAAGGCTCTTGGCCTAGCTGTGTTTGCTTCTTTGGTCGGAACCGCCATCAGTATTTTCTTTATGATTATCCTTAGCCCTACGTTGGCTTCACTCACCATCAAGTTCGGGCCTTGGGAATACTTTTCAGTAACGCTCTTTGCGCTGACCCTTATATCTGCCTTGTGCGGAAAATCAGTGATCAAAGGTTTGCTGAGCGCCCTTTTTGGTATGATGTTTGCAACAGTCGGCCTTTCTCCCATCGATAGTGCAAGGCGTTTCACCTTCGGCTCACTACAACTCACCTCAGGTTTCAATCTCTTGGCTGTGCTTGTTGGTTTATATGCAATCAGTGAAGTGCTTGCTACTGCAGGAAGCAATCAG
>JAQVVB010000362.1 GCA_028699215.1 Sphaerochaeta sp.
AACGTAGCTTCTTTCATCTACTGTTCATCACTCGGTAATTGACTGGGAAGCCCCTCTTCGGTTGCTTCCTTCTCTCTTTCCGTTTCGTTTCCCTTCCCAACGCTGTTTGTTTCATAAATCGTAGGCAGCCCCATCTTTCAGAGTGCTTCCTGTACACCTCATCGCTGAGGGGTTCAATCAGAATACTGGAAATCCATCTCACTGGTCAAGCGCTTTACAACACTTTCACAGCAGAAACAGTCTCACAATTTTCATGGCCGAACGAGAAGGGATATTACACCCTAAACATGTTTTTGTCCAGCGCTTTTTTATAAAATTATTCTCAAAAACCCAAATCCAATGCATAATTCAGCTTCTTTTGCTTACAGTATAGAGAATAATATTTTCAATAAAAATATTACTTTTCACTTGAAGAACTATCTGTATAGCAGTATCGTAACAATCAATCGAAGGAGTCCTATCATGGAATATATCAGACCTGCTTGCGAACAGGATTTGCCTTATTTTTATGAAATCAGCCTAAAAACATCTTTATCAGGTCTGGATGGAACCGATTACTTCAACGACCCCTATTGTGTAGGGCACTACTACGCTGCCCCTTACCTCTTTTTCGAACCCAGCCTCTGTTTCATTGCACTTGACGAATACAACAAACCTTCTGGATATATAGTAGGAACCAGCGATACCAAAAATTTTACAAGTTGGATGAATAGCCATTGGCTTCCCCCACTTAAAGAACAATATGAACGAATAACCGATTTCAAAAGTGAAGCAGAAGCATCAATAATAAAACTTCTCTGCAAAGGACCAGGAGAAGGTGTATGGGAACATGTAGGATATCCCGCACACCTTCACATCAATTTGCTCCCGCATCTCCAGGGAAAGGGGTTGGGGAAAAGTCTGATGATCACCTTCTCTGAGGCAATACATGCAAAAGGTGTTGAGGGCATCCACTTAGGAGTGGATGGACGCAACACCCAGGCATTCGGTTTCTATGAAAAAATGGGATTCTCCATACTTGAGCAACCTCAATGGGGTTCTGTATTCGGGAAAAAACTCAATTAGTCGACATCACCACCCCATTTAATCTTCAGATACTCCAAATCACTTGCAAGTCTCGTGATTGCATTGGTAAGCCTAACGGCTTTCTTTTCATCCAAGTCCTTCTGTTTGCCTGCCTTTTCCATCCTTTCAACCACACCCAACAGGGTATGTTCTTGCTTCTCAAGCAATTCAAGAGCTTCAGACAACTCCCTGAGATAAGGAAGAACAGCCTCTTCAAGTTCTCCAGTATACGGAAAAGAAGCCTCATTGAGCAAATCGTAATGCTCCATGGGGGAAGGTGCATAGGCATGAATTCCTAGCGTTCTGGAAACAAAGCTTGCAAACCAGGGAGCGACTTCTTTGTCTCCGTGCACAATAAAGGCCATCCTTGGTTCCTTGGTAAAGGCAGTAAGCCACTTCACCAACCCCTCTTGGTCAGCGTGCCCACTGATACCATTGAGCTCACACACCTCACAACACACATCGATTTGCTCACCGAATAGTGTGACATGTCTCGCCCCATCAAGAATTGAACGGCCAAGCGTTCCCCCTGCCTGATATCCACTGAAAAGAACCGTACACTCAGGTCTCCATAGGTTATGTTTCAAATGGTGTTTGATTCTTCCTGCCTCACACATACCACTGGAGCTGATGATGACGCAGCTTTCCTTGCGCATATTCAAGGCCTTGGAATCCTCAACATCGGTGATGGTGATCAAAGAAGGGAAAATGATGGGATTAATACCCTTGTTCACCAAAGCCATGGTCTCTTCGTCCATATAACCGAAAATATTTCCTGCAAATACATGGGTCGCTTTGACAGAAAGAGGGCTATCGACGAATACAGGGATCTGCGAAAAAGAAGGACATAACGATCGTTCAATTATTATTCTCAAAAGATACAGGATTTCTTGTGTTCTCCCCACAGCAAAAGATGGGATGATCACATTCCCTCCCCTTTTGAACGTTCGTTCTATGATATCTGCAAGTTCCTGTGCCCTTACTTCTGTAGGGACAGCATTGCCAATCGCACCTTCAGGCTTCTTGTGAATCCGGTTTCCATAGGTTGATTCCATGACGACGAAATCTGCATTGTCAATATATTCTGGATCTTTGATCAAAGGCTGGTCCAAGTTTCCAATATCGCCTGAAAATACCAACTTCCGCTTTTCAGTTCCTTCCTGAAGCCAGAGTTCAATGGAAGAAGAGCCTAAAAGATGGCCTGCATCTACGAATCTTACCTTACACCCCTGACCGAGGTCAAAAACCTTTTCATACTCACAGTCCTGAAAATGATGCATGGATCGCTGAGCATCCTTCACGGTATAAAGTGGTTCCACGCCTCTTTTTCCGGCACGCTTCTGTTTCCTGCTTTTCCATTCAGCTTCCATCTCTTGGATATACCCGCTGTCTGCAAGCATTATCTCACATAAATCAACTGTTGCAGGAGTTGATAGGATTTTTCCTTTGAATCCATTTTTCACCAGCAAAGGAATACGTCCACTATGGTCTATATGAGCATGGGTCAACAAGAGATAATCGATGGCAGAAGCATCAAAAGGAAGCTCCAACCCCGATTCCCGTTCGTCGTTCCCTTGAGGAAGTCCGCAATCAATGAGGATATACATACCTGCGCACTCTACTAGAGTACAGCTGCCGGTTACTTGCTGAGCAGCACCAAAGAAAGTAATATTCATGGTTTCTCCTTATCTAAAAGATACGATTGAAAGACTCAGGTTGCAACTTATTTTAGAAATCCATTTCACTAGCAGAGAGAAGAGGCCCAAGGATGAAGAAAAAAACCATGGCCTCCGTCTCAAACCTACAAAAAATCTTCATTGCAGGCCCTTCATTTTTCAATCCATCATTGCAGAGCACTAATCCGATAGGGTATCCTTACCAGGCGGAGATTGAACATGGATGCAAAC
>JAQVVB010000363.1 GCA_028699215.1 Sphaerochaeta sp.
CCTTTGGCTTGAAATCAAAGACCGTAGGCTTTCCCACAAACTTGATTGCAGTACTGTCCTTGTCTTCTTTTCCGACCGGGGCTGACTGATGATAGTAGTTGGGGATGGTTCTTGCTTTCAGCTGGAATTCTTTTTCCAGTGTTTCGAGTTCAGCTTCCAAGGTTGCAATGGTCTCTTTGATCTGCTTGCCTTCCAAAATGAGCATCGACCGGGTTTCATTATCCAGTTTTGATTTCATTTTCTGAGCATTTTCATTGCGCTTGGCCCGATAGGCTTCGCTTTCCTGCATCAGATTTGAGCGTTTTTCTTGCAATTCGATGATTTCATCGATGTCGACACTCATGTGGCGGTCGCATATGTTTTGTGCAATCTCGTCACGTCTTGTTTTTAGTTCTTTCAAGTCTATCATGGTTGTTCCTCACTGGTATGATATGCAATATAGGTGGTAGGTGTTACCCGTTACGCTGGGCTGCCTGCTCAAGGCTACGGGATTTTTCTGCTGATGCAGAGACTGCATCCATTACCGTAGCGTCAAAATTACCCTTGGCCAGGGCTTTCATTCCCTTGATGGTGGTTCCGCCTGCCGAGCAGACCATGGTTGCCAATTCTACGGCATTCTTGTTTGATTCTTTCTGCAAGGCGGCAGCACTCAAGCAGGTGTCACGGGCGATGGAGAGGGCAATGGGGTAGGGAATGCCTTCCTCAACTCCTCCCATGGCCAAGGCATGGAAGAATTGGAATGCATAGGCGATTGCTGAACCGCTGATACCGATGAATGCTGCAAACTGCGATTCTGGAAGGGCGAAGGCGGATCCAAAGGAAGTGGCTATCTCCATGGCAAGATTCTCAAGATTGGATTGAGCATCAGCATGTACAGCTACTGCTGTGACTGCTTGTTTTACCTGGGCTGCAATATTGGGCATGTAACGTACTACATTGGCTGTTCCTAGCTGCGTTGCAAGCACAGAAAGAGGTACTCCAGCAGCAATGCTGATCCACATTCGGGAAGCGGAGCCATAGGAACGGAGTTGTGCATACAAGGATGGAAGCACTTGAGGTTTTACCGCAATGAGCAACAAGGTGTTCTCTTCAAGGAGGTTTTGCAAGGAGACAGCAGCTTTCGCTCCTAGTTTCTCTGCAGAAAAAGCAAGTTTCTCATGGTCGTTGTCATAGAGCATCACCTGGAAACCTTTCTTTTCACATAATGCCTGGGCAATTGCCCCTCCCATGTTTCCGCATCCGATAATTCCAATTTTATTCATAGTGTTCTCCCCAAGAGAGTGTATGCAGATTCCCTGTTCGTTTCAACGTTGGAAACTTCTTCTGTCTCATGAACTCATATGCTGCTATGGCGACGCTGTTGGACAGGTTCAGGCTTCTAGCCTCTTCCAGCATAGGAATCCGAACACAACCTTTTTCATGGCCTACTAGAATTTTCTCATTGATCCCAGCACTTTCTTTTCCAAAAATCAGATAGGCTTCATCAGGATAGTCGGCCTCAGTGTAATAGTTGCGGGCTTTGGTGGTAAAGAAAAAAAGAGCATCGTGTGCATGTTCTTCCATAAAGGACTGAACGCTGTCATGTTCTATGATGGTAACCAAATCCCAATAGTCAAGACCCGCCCTCTTGAGATGTTTTTCATCCAATGAATATCCAAGTGGGTGCACCAGATGCAAGGTAGCTCCAATAGCAGCACAAGTACGGGCGATGTTGCCGGTATTTTGTGGTATTTCAGGTTCAAACAAAACAATATGCAGTGCCATGGACTCTTCCCCTTCTCATAGGGAAATCTATCACTTGTAGGAAATCAGTACAAGGCGTAGTAACTCTGCTGCTGTTGAATTAATCAACCTTGTATTGCTGAAAAAATTGTTCTAGACTGGCCGAGAAGTGGAGGGATGGGTGTATGGTGGAGTTGTTGAAGTCGTTGCTGTTGGGTATTGTTCAAGGAATCACTGAGTGGCTTCCCATCAGCTCTACAGGTCATCTGTTACTGCTGGATGAGGTGCTCGTCTTGTCCATGAGCGATAACGGGAAAGAACTGTTCATGGTCATCATTCAGCTGGCGTCGATTCTGGCTGTCATCATCCTGTATTTTTCCACACTCAATCCTTTTTCTTTGAAGAAAGAAGCCAAAGAGAAACGGAAAACTTGGATACTCTGGTCAAAGGTCTTGATTGCTACCATCCCTGGGGGTGTTGCAGGAGTGTTGTTGGACGATTACATGGACACGTATCTCTATACATGGCAGGTGATCGTCGTTGCTCTTTCGCTCTATGGGTTCGGATATATCCTGTTGGAAAAGAAGGGAAGGGGACAAAGAGAACCGAGAGTAAAAAGCTTGGATGAGCTCTCGTTCAAGGATGCTGCTGCAATGGGGGCCTTCCAGATGCTTGCCCTTGTTCCGGGTACCAGTCGTTCAGGATCTACCATTCTCGGCGGGATATTGTTTGGGATCGATCGATCGATTGCCGCTCAATTCTCCTTTTTCATGGCGATTCCCATTATGGCCGGAGCATCGTTGTTGAAACTTTTCAAACTCGGATTCGCGTATTCTTCAAGTGAGTATATCATTATATCAGTTGGGTTTGTTTCTTCATTCCTTGTCTCATTGTTCTGTATCAAGGCTTTGGTAGCCTATGTACGTAACCATGATTTCTCCATTTTTGGGTTCTATCGGATAGCTCTCGCTGCAGTGGTTACCGTATATTTCCTCTCTACAGGACGCTGATATGGCATTATTACTTATTATCTACATCTCATTCATCAGTTTGGGGCTCCCTGACGGAGTGCTGGGTAGTGCTTGGCCGGTCATGCACAGCCAGCTTTCGCTTCCCCTTTGGAGTGCGGGACTCATTTCAGCGACCGTGAGTATCGGGACTGTGGTTTCCTCACTTGCAAGTGCCAGAGTCGTGGGGCGATTTGGTACGGGTAAGGTGACTTTTTTCAGTGTGTTGATGACA
>JAQVVB010000364.1 GCA_028699215.1 Sphaerochaeta sp.
AAGTTTCAGATTTTCAAGACCACCTACATTGGGTCTTCTGCCAACACTCATCAAAACCATGGAGGCTTCGATCTGTTGCTTCACTCCCTTTGCATCAGTATAGAGGACTGCTTCTGGAGTGACCTCCTCCACCTTGCATCCAAGATGGAAAGCTACTCCCTTCATCTCCCTGCGCATGAGTTTTGCAAACTCACCATCCATCATGGGAAGGATCTCATCCATCATCTCAATGACCGTCACTTTGGTTCCTATCATGGAGAAATAGGAGGCAAACTCAACCCCGATGACCCCACCTCCGATGACAACCAAGGAAGCAGGAACTTCACCAAGTTCCAATATCTCGTCACTGGTCAATACATGTGCAAGCTTGCTGCCTGGAATCGGGGGGACAAAGGGGGAAGATCCTGTGGCAAGAATCAGGTAATCTCCTTCATAGAGTACCCCTTCGACCTGAACATGATGCTGGTCGACAAATTCGGCGACACCACGGATTACATCCACCTTATTCGATTTCATCAAGAATTCGATGCCGCTTCTCAGTGTCTTGACCGTATCGTTCTTCCATGCCATCGCTTCAGAAAGGGTATAGGTCACCTCTTGGGCATGCACCCCGTATTGAGCACCTTCTTTTGCATGAGCATACTGTTTTGCACTATTGAGCAGGCTCTTGGTGGGAATACAGCCACGATTGGTGCAGACTCCGCCAAAATGGTCTTTTTCAATGATCAAAACTTTCTTGCCCAAAGCTCCAGCTCGTTCAGCAGCCACATAGCCGCCAGGACCGGAACCTATCACAATTACATCATACTGAGCCATTCTCTATCTCTCCTACAACGCCATCAACAAATCGATTGAAGCGATGTTATCCATCAAAGTTTTCAAAAAGCGAGCTGCATCAGCTCCATCCACTGCCTGATGATCCATGGTCAGCGAAAGTCCGATATGAGGTATGAAATGAACCTCTTCATTCTCAGCTTCGACAGCTTTGAGAGAGATTCCGCCGACACCAAGAATTGCAACCTCAGGAACATTCAATACAGGAGTGAACGCTTCGATACCGAAAGCACCTACATTGCTCACGGTAAAGGTGCTGCCCGAAAGTTCGTCAGGAGAAGCTGTTCCATCCTTGCACTTGGTCACCAAGTTCTTGCACTCACTGGACAATGATCGAAGAGAGAGTGTTTGTGCGTTTCGTACAACCGGCACCAACAAACCTTTGGAGGTGTCGGTGGCCATACCAAGATGGACATCAGAGAACCGAAGGATCTTGTCACCCAAGAAATGAGCATTGAAAGCAGGGAACTGCACAAGGGTTCTCGATACGGCAAAAAGCACCAGGTCATTGATTGTGATCCCCTGCAGTCCAAGCTCAGGTTTACTGGCCTTGAAACCAGCTCTCAATTGCTTGAGGGCCCGAGCATCGGCAAAGGCATGCAGCGTCAACTGACAGGTCCCATGAATAGATTCCATCATTCTCCGTGCGGTGACCTTTCGTATTCCCTTCACAGGAATCTCCGTGACTGAACCGGAAACGGGTTCAACCGGCGAAACAACCGGGGCAGGTGACTGCAGATCCTGTGCAAGCACCCTTCCTCCAATACCTGTTCCAACAGCAGGTGGAACCACTTTGTTTTTCAAGGCTTCAGCCTTTGCAGAAGGAGTTAGAGGCTGACCGCTGGCAGCTACGACATCACGTTCAATGACTCGACCTTTGGGACCGGTAGATTCAAGCGTTCCTACAGGAATACCCAAAGAGGCTGCCAGGTTGCGGGCTCGAGGAGAGGCGCCGACTGCTACCTGAGAAACAACAGGAGCAACGATTTCAGCCGGCTTTACAACAGGGGCTTTGTCTTCATGTGCTTGAGGAACTTCAGATTCCATGACCACCTGTTCCCCTGCTTCCCCTATCACTGCAATGGGCACCATTACAGGTACTTCATCACCTTCTGCATACAGCAAGGCAAGTACCGTCCCTTCAGCACTGGATTCGACATCGATGGTGGATTTATCTGTTTCGGCAGAGCAAAGTACATCGCCGACGGCAACCGTATCCCCTACCTTTACGTTCCATTCCACAATAATACAGGACTCTACTGAGTTACCCTGTTTTGGCATCACAACCTGCTGCGCCATATGCTCTTTTCTCCTCTATTGGGCTATGATGACTTCGACCCCCAGCTCTTCAAGCTGTGAGGCCAAGTCTTTGGGAAAACCAATGTCTGTGACAATGGTATCTATTTCTGTAACCGGCATGATTCTGACGAACCCTCTATGGCCAACCTTTGAAGAGTCGACACAAAGCACCCTTCTGGTTGCCTGGGCGCACATTCGTTGCACCACTTGGGCATTTTCAATGAGAGATGTGGTAAGTCCATATTCCATGGTGAATCCATCAGTTCCAAAAAAGGTTGTGGAAACATGATAATTTTCGATCTGGGAGACAGCCACCGGTCCTACCAGTGCTTCTGCCTGAGGTCGAAACTCTCCCCCTACCAAGGTGATGTCTAGATTTGCATTTGCTCTTCCATAAGGAAGCAACAGCGTCGAATTGGTCACGACTTTGATGTTCTTGAGCCCGAAAAGATACCGGGCGATCAAGGAACAGGTCGAACCATTGGTGATCATCAGAAATTGACCATCGCTGACCAAGGAGGCGGCCGTTTTGGCAATCAGCTCTTTTTCATGGGTATTGGAAGCATCACGCAAGGAGGATTGTGGAGAAGAGGCGGCTACGACACTACCGTGGGAGCGGACCACCAGCCCTTTTGAATCAAGATCGCGTAAATCACCACGGATGGTCACCGCCGATACCCCAAGGACATCACTGAGCCTGGTCACCGGATACTCTTCACCACTTCTCAAGAGTTCCAAAATTTTTTCTTCACGAGAAGAAATACCTACCATACTTTCTGCCCTTCTTTCATAATACTTTCATATCACTTTCGATTGTATTACTGTTA
>JAQVVB010000365.1 GCA_028699215.1 Sphaerochaeta sp.
ACAAATTACCATTACTCCAGCAACTGTCGCTACCGAAAATGACCATACGGGAACCCATGAAATAGCAGGGACTGAGATTGTTACTGGTGCTGCTGCAGGTGAATATATTGCAACCATTACTTTTACTGTAGGTGCAGTTTGATCTCCTGAATACATGATGAGAGTTTGGCTGTGCAGGAGACTGCACAGTTTTTTTTACCTTTTCTCTTTCCTGTTGGATGTAGTCTTGCTATCATAAGCATGTAACGAGTAATTGTTGGAGTATTTTCTATGAAGAAACTGTTTTACTTGATCTCTTTACTACTTCTCTGTTTCACCCTTTCAGCCGTAGAGAATACCCTTCCAAAAGCTACGGTCCGTCTGTACGGTCAAATTGAACCGGTAGAAACAAAAATCATCGTTAAAAATGAAGTGGGCGAAGAGTTGGAAGGCCCCAATCTTGCTTTGGACTTCGATTTTCCTGCTACTTCAGAGTGGACGGTGACGCGCAAGCTGTATTTTTATTACTCTTCCCATTTGACATCGAGTGCAACGGGCAAATTGACTTTTTCTGTTTCCAATCTGGAAAATGAAGGACAAGATACCCTCCCAACTACCTTGTCTTTGGTTCCTGCTTCTACTTTTTCCACCTATGTAGATGGTGCTTCGTTCATCACCACCTTCTTGTCTGGCTATCAAGAAGAGGTGGAGATAGGGGAACTTACCTTACGTGTACAAAAGACTGCCAGTGATGTGTTTCCTTCTGGAACGTATACAGGATCATTTTCCATTAATTATACTGACGGGCCATAAATAGCTTCTTTTTAAGACTCTGTGTCGTTCCCTCACAATAAATCATGAAAATGAGAAAATAATTGGAAAAATGTTTTACAGGCGCATGAAAGCATGTAATAATCATGAGTGTCGTTGCTCATGTCCAGTCCGATTTTCCAGCGGGTGGACAAGTGCCTCAGGGGAGGGATCCTGGGGTTTTCAAGGAGGTTGCCGCTACTCGGTTTCGAGTAGCGGTTTTTAATGCTCTTGACTCTTGACCAAATTCAGCAAGCTTCGTTTGAACACCCAGGTATCCAACGCTGTTGCGATGCTTCCCATGAGACCAGCCTTCTCTTTTAGTGGTGAACGAACGATAGGGATTTGAGATCTTCTGGAGTGGGCATGCTGTCGATAGAAAGCAATGAGATGCTGCAGGTATTCATCCTCAAGATTAGCTATACCGCCACCGAGGACGATTTTATCGCATCCAGTGATTGCGCTTGCGGCGATCAATGCCATTGCCATCGACTGGCATGCATTGATTAGATCTTCTCGTTCCAAGTCGCTAGGGGCTTGACTGATTTGTTTCACCGATTTGCTCATGTGCCGTTCGCTGATCGCCCAACCTGCAGCGACAGTCTCAAGACAACCGATATTCCCACATCGACAGAGACCGGTACCGGCAATGGGAAGGTGGCCGAATTGTGTATGCTCGGAGGTGATGAGATTTTTTGAAACCCAAGCACAGCCAATATGCTCAGCCCAGTTGATGAAAAGAAAGTTTTCCGATGGTTCTTCTGAAAACCATGTATGGGCATTGACCATTGCTTCCACATTATTGACCAAGGATGTGGGGATTTTTGTATTGGTTTCTATTGCCTGGGCAAGGGGAACATCTCTCCAGTCCCATATGTCATTGGAAACCAATACCTGCTTATCCTCACTAAGCACACCATTGACAGCTACCGTTATCCCTGCAATGGGAAGGGAGGTGAGTTTTGCCATCTTCATACAGGATTTGATGACATCACGACAGAGCTCTTCTACCTTAGGACGAAGATTTGTTGGAAATCGTTCAAAGCGAAGAAGGTTTCCCTTCAGATCAGAGAGTCCTATTGAAGTGTTCCTGCTTCCCATATCGACACCCAGGACCAGAAGAGAATCGCTTTTCAGGTGAATTGATGTAGGACGTCTTCCTGTAGCGGTGGTTTTCTTTCCAGTTTCTTCAACGATACCTTCATTGAGCAACTGTTCTATGATTTCACTGGTAGACGGTTTATTCAGATCGAGAATTCTTGCGATATCTGCTCTACTATAGTCAGAAGTACCTGCAAGTAAATTCAATACTCTGAGGCGGTTCACCTCTCTTGCTGCTGTTGGTTGAGAAAATTTCATGTGTTGAGCATACTCCACGGTTTGATTTTTGTTAAGGAAAGATTGCCGATACGCTGAAAATTCATTATGTTAGCGTATATCCCTTTGGAGGTATGAATCTAAAATGGAACAAAAAAAGTTCAAAACTGAAGTATCAGAGTTACTTCAGCTTATCATCCACTCGCTCTATTCCCATAAGGAAATATTCTTGCGCGAGCTGGTCTCAAACTCGTCCGATTCATTGGACAAGCTTAAGTATCTTTCTTTGACTGATGAGAATCTCAAGGATTTCTCTTTCGAGCCTAGGATCGATCTCTCTTTCACCGAAGGTGAAAAACCGACATTGACCATCAGTGATAATGGCCTGGGTATGGGACATGACGATTTGACCGAAAACCTCGGTACGATTGCCTCAAGTGGAACCAAAAAGTTCCTCGCATCCCTTACAGAGGACCAAAAGAAAGACAGCAATCTTATCGGTCAGTTCGGTGTAGGTTTCTACAGCGCATTCATGGTTGCCGATAAAGTGGAAGTCATCAGCAGAAAAGCAGGTGAAGAAGCCGCCTACAAATGGAGTTCCACGGGAAAAGGTTCCTATACGCTTGAAGAAACCACTCGGGAAACCCAGGGTGCGACCATCATCCTCTATCTTAATGATGAAGGAGCTGAGTACGCAAACCGCTGGCAGATCGAACAGTTGGTGAAGAAGTACAGTGACCATATCGCCTATCCCATTTTCCTTTCTTATGATCAGGAACATGTAGATGATAAGAAAAAGGACAAGGACGGCAATCCTGTAAAAACCTTCGAACATAAAGTGGATC
>JAQVVB010000055.1 GCA_028699215.1 Sphaerochaeta sp.
TCTTATGGCAGATCCAGCTTCCAGGGATCTGAACATAGAAGGCAATCCTGTCCATGAGGAGAGCCTGGAAGTTGCCAAGGTTGTAGGAGTGGATTTCTTAGTGAATGTGACCCTCGATCATGATTTTCATATCACCGGTGTATTCAGTGGGGATTTGGAAAAAGCTCATCTTGCAGCGGTAGAGAAAATTGTTGAAACAGTTAAGGTTCCTGCTCCAAAGAAAGCTGATATAGTCATCACCCATGGTGGATTTGTAGGAATGAATCACTATCAATGTGCAAAATGTGCAGTTGGATCGTTGGGCGTTCTAAAAAAGGGTGGCTTTCTGGTCATTATCGCCGATACCACAGACCAAGGAAACGCGGTAGGAAGCATCAATTACCGTACCACGCTTGCTCTTCTCAAACTCCAAGGAGCTGAGGGGTTTATAAAAACCATCTGCAGTCCAGACTGGACCTTCATTCCCGAACAGTGGCAGGTCCAACAATGGGCGAAAGTTTTCAATCGGATTGAAATGGACCATCTGTTGTTCTATAGCCCAAAGCTGGATGCTGTTTGGTATCCGGGACTTTGTGGCCTTGATGGTTCGCTTTTCCTTGGTGATGCTGATCGTCAAAACCCTGGTTCTGATTGCTTTACCAAAGTAGTGACAGCTTCAATCGAGTATATTGAGGAGCAATTGCATAAGAAAGCCGAAGAACTGGATATTGTTTACATAAGTGAGGGGCCCTATGTGATTCCCTATGCCCTCGACACATTGGAGAAAAAACCATTATGAAATTATCTGTAGCGATAGCTGGCGTTGAAGCCATGCCCAATGCCTTTGTTGTATTTCGCGGTGTTCCCCAGTCCATGAAAAAAGCTCATGAACTAGGATATGATGGAGTGGAACTGGCACTTAAACGAAGTGATGAAATTGAAAAAGGTGAGCTGAAGAGACTCCTTAGGGAGAATAGTCTTGAAGTGAGTGCTGTTTCTTCTGGACAAGTCTTTGCTGCGAGAAATCTCTACTTTACCGATGAGAACAAAGAAAACCGTAAAGAGCTGTTCAAGACATTTTGTGGTTTCATTGACCTTGCCTCTGACTTTGGTCAGCTGGTCAATATCGGTCGGACCCGTGGATCGTTTGCTGGGCGTGATCATGCAGTATGTGAAGATCTCTTTTTAGACATGGCGACTTCTCTTTCCGACTATGCGATGCCTAGGGGGGTTGAACTGATTCTTGAACCGGTGAACCGATATGAGATTGACTTCATCAACAACCTCGATGAGTGCACTGCATTGGTCAAGAAGGTTGACAAGAAGAACTTCACCATGATGCCTGATGTGTTCCATATGAACATTGAAGATGCGCATATCGGAGAGAGCCTCATGAGAAATAAAGAGTATGTGCGGTATGTACACTTTGCAGATACCAATAGACATGCTCCTGGTGATGGTCATATGCCTTGGGATGAGATCTTCAGTGCACTGAGCAACATTGGATATGATGGGTGGACAACCGTTGAAATCCTTCCGTATCCAGATCCCGAAACTGCCGCCAAGCGTTCTGTAGATTTCCTTAAGGGGACGTACGGCAAGTACTACAAGTAGATTTGATTCTTGGTGAAATTACATCAGGCTACTGAGCAGAAATTTTCTGAACAGTAGCCTGAAATCTATATGTGCATAATTAAATCTATGGGTATTTACTCTAACAGCGCATCAATATTTGCTTGTACCATCTTTTCAAGACTTCCTCGCTCAACCGATGAGGGGAAGTTTCTCCATACTACGAGTTTGCTATTTGGAGAGACTTCCAGAAGGGGAGCTGCAATGGGATTGTGGATGTTGTCGATGATGATGTCATAGTGATTTTTAGATGCTGTTGCAATCTGGTTTGCCGTAAGGGGTCCGGGGCCAAACGTTGCATCAATCTGAAGACCAAGGTCTTGGGCAAGATAGATTTGCATGGAGTGGCAGTAGACCTGTAACGTATCCATTCCCCGGCTCTTCACTTCCTCTTTTCCTTTTTCAATCGTGGCGATGTACGAAGCCAGACGTTTTGCGCTTTGATCCTCCGTCCCCAGGAGATTTGCAATGGCTTTTGCCTGTTGAGACACATTTTCCATGCTGTTGTTCGTATTGATCTTGATCATTGTTTGTGAATCTTTCTTGATGGAATCTCCCATGCTTTGCATCATGCGTTCATATCCTGCATAGATGAAGTAATCGGCTTGGTCAATGTTCAAAACATCATTGACGGTTATCTCATACTCAGGAGGATGGACCAAAGATGCGGGGGCGATGATCGTAAGATCATCAAGACCCCCAAGATCTGCAAATGCTGCTGTCCAAGAGGTGGAGGCAATGACGTTGATCGGTTTTGAAGCTGCTGCGAGAGATACCTCTTCAGGTACTCCTTGGGCGAAGATGCTGAAACTCAGGCTCAACAGTAAAACGACTACAATTTTTTTCATGATATTTTTCCTTTCTTGATTTTTGTGCTGAGAAGATACAGTAAAGCAGAGAGCAGGGCGATGGTGCCACTGGGTGGCAGATCTGTTGCAACCGCAGCAATGAAGCCGAAAAACGATACGAATACCCCAACAGCACAAGATCGTAGAAACAATTGGCGCAAGCTCTGTGCATGGCGAGAAGCTATGAGGACGGGAAGAATGAGCAGGGCGTCAATGAGCAACGCTCCCAACAATTTCATGGCAAAGGCAATCACCAGGGCAATTACCAGCACCATGGTGGTATGATGCAGTTTCACTTTCATTCCCAGCGATTGGGCAATTTCCTGATCAAAGAAAATTCCACTTATGGTCCTGAAGTTTTTCGCTATGTAGAAGACAAGAGCCAAGGCGATGGCGACAAGGGCTGCAATGTCTTCCCACTTCAGTGCGAAGGGACTTCCCCAGAGCAATTGCAGGGTGTCTTTTGCAGGAACATCCCATACATGCATGACAATTGAGGCCAAGGCCATGGTGAACACCATGGCTGCAGCACTACTTATTCCAAACCCATGGGAAGAGTCCTTTGTCATGTGAAGCATACCCAGTACAAGCAGGATGTTCAGGGCGATGCTTATCATGAGCAACGGAAGCGAAAGGGCTAACGAAATTGCTCCACCGAGAATGACTCCATGCATGAGCATGTAGCGCATGGGTACGAGATCGAGACGAAGTACCATCACTCCCGAAGCAGGAAAACAGAGGCCTGCAATGGTCATGGCCACTAAGCCTTTTGTTACAGGGGGGAGACTGAGCATGAACAAAAGATCACTCATCACTACCTCCAAGAGTCAGTTTTGGCCAAGCAAGATCCCTTTCCAGTTCCTTGTCGTGCGTAACTAGTATGATGGTCGGCATTTCGTCCAATGTGAGCGATGTAATGGTTTCCAATAAGGTTTCCCGACTTTTTGCATCTAAAAAGGAAGTGGGTTCATCGAGCAACAAGAGCCGAGCTTTCTGACAAAGACATCGCGAAAGAGCTACTTTTTGCCGTTCTCCCCCAGAAAGTGTATAAAAGTTTCGGTTTGCAAGTTCTTGAATTCCTGTTCTTCTTAGAGCTGTGTCGATTTCCCATTTTTGCCGTTCTTGAGGAAGTGATTCGTCAACTGCCATGCTGATCACTTCCCGTACGGAAACCGGGAACTGTTGTTGGCTTTGTTGTTGCTTGATGTATCCTAGAACGCGTGGGCTTTGATGCTGTGGATCTTTTCCGTCGATGAGGATGGAACCTTCATCAAGCTTCAGTTTTCCCATCAGTGCTTTCAACAGGGTGGTTTTTCCTTTTCCATTATCCCCTTGGATAAGCAGTCTCCCCCCTTCAGGAACAGAGAAGCTGATGTGTGAAAAAAGGGTTTTATCGCCGTATCCAAATGATGCATCCTGTACTTCGACTGTTACTCCCTGTACGAGTTTTGCCCGCATGCGCAAGATACGATACATCTCATCTGCATCGTCGAGGGTGGATAACAACTCTTCTGTTTTACATGCAAGCTTGTCTACCTTTCGTTCCCAGGAAATCTCCACATCATGTGCTTGGTAGTATTCTATGGCCAGGCTGCTCATGAGATTTATATGGGCACGTTTGATACCCATCCGTACCATAAGGACGGCAGCGGCTTTACCTGCTGCCGTATCATGGACGGAGAGACAGCTCTTTTCACCTGTATAGGTGGTAAGAAACTGTTCCAGGGAAAAGAGAGGATTAAGCCACCGTCCTTTATTTGAGAAGATGAGCTTTTCTTCGTTGTACACGCAAAGAGTGTATCCTTCAGGTAAGATTTGTTTGTATGCTTCCACAAATACTCCAACAATAAAAAAACCATGAAAGCGAAAGGACGGTATCCTTTCTTGCCTTCATGGCTCCAATATTAAAAATAGATAGATTGAAAATTAAGCGAAAACCTCTTCATGAGGTCAATAAAAGCATCTTACAGAGGTTGTATACGGTTGTCAAGGAATTGAGATCATGTAAGGGATGCAATGAGTTGTTCCAATTCCAACACGGTCAACTGAATCATTTCTCCCAATGGGAGTTCCTGTTTTCCCACTATCGATACATTGCATTTGCTGATGGGGATGAGGATTTTATGGGCAAGGCTTTGTGATACAGCAAGTGCCATGTTCGGGGTGATCTCACCATGGAGGGAGTCTGCAGCTATGATGCCGAGTGGCCCTATGATGATGTCTGCATCGCGTGATGCAACCACGACGGGATTCTCTCCAGTCGCAATTGCATCGGCACCACTACGAAGCATGGCACTTGCTGCCATGCTGTTGGTTCCTATCGCCAGAATGGCAAGCGCAGGGTTGCTTTTTTTGATTGCTTCCACCAAGGCTTTTCCCAAGCTTCCCCCCTGGCCATCTATGATTACGAGCTTCAAGGCTTTTTTCATGGTGTACAGTATAGAGGATACTTTTTGGAATGAACAGAGAGGTCAGTCTTGTTCATTGGATAGTTTATCCAGTCCGACCAGGTAGATTTCAAAGGAGTCTTCCCTACAGGCTTTTGGCTTGAAGGGTTTGACTTTCGAGAACATGGTACGCATCTCTTTGATGAGCTCGACCTGGCCTCCTCCTTGAAAGATCTTCACCACGAGATTCCCGTGGGTTTTCAGATGATCCTTTGCAAGGTATACCACTTGTTCTGCCAGATATTCGCTTCTTGCAGTATCTACTGCACGATTTCCCATGGTCATGGGGGCAACATCACTGATGATTGCATCGTAGGGGCCGTGTGCAACCAACTGGGCGCGAATCTCCTTGCTGAAGGCATCACCTTCAAAAACGGTGACGCTTGGAGGGATGGGGTTCAGGTTCAAAGGATTGAGGTCGACTGCAACGATGCTTCCTTTTCCTTTAAGCAGCTCGTTATGGGTATAAAGCGTCCAAGAACCTGGTGCTGCACCAACATCAAGAACGGCATCTCCGCTTTTTACGAGTTTGAAATTCTGCTGGAGTTCTTCCAGCTTGTATACGGAACGAGCTGGATAGCCTTCTTTGTGTGCACGTTTGGTATATGAGTCTGCACGGTCTCTTCTACTTGTAGCCATATAGAGACTATATCAAAAATAAGAAGATGTCGGAAGGGCATAAAGAAGGTGCCAGCGAATATTAATGGGGTGGGGAGAGAGTTTCGCTGGCACCTAAGAAATCACACTTTAAGGAGGTTTGAAAAAAACTGTTGCTCTGTTCGTATATATTCATGCAAGAGGCGTGCCAACCTTAAAAATATATACCAAAAGACACTATAAATATCCTAAAGACAATATTATGTATGTGAATTCTTTTTTGTCCCTGTGAAAAAAAGTAACGGTATTCAAGTTTTTCACACTTCAATGTATAGGAGACGGGAAACCTTTTTCCCTTGAAATAAGAGAAGGGTGCCAATTGATGATAGGGAAATCATCTTGGCACCCTGTCGTTGAAAAAGGAGGAGTATGAAAAACTGTTGCTCTGTACAGATGTACATGCACAGAACGTGCCAACATGAAAACCTCAAATTGAAAGCCTGTGAGCAGGTTGTCTTATTTTTAAGTGTGAAAATATTGCACAGTGGTTGAAATTTGTGCAGTTCTTACACAATTGACGAATTGAATGGCTCTCTATATTTTATAGCGTATGAATAAACAAAGCATACTCAACCGAAAATTTCGGGATAGTTCATATACCAACATCACCTTGAAGCTGGTGATCATCAACGCCTTGGTCTACCTGCTTACAGCCTATCTGTATCCACGTAGTGCATACTATCTTGCAATGATTCCTTCGTTTGTCTTGCATGGGTATGTTTGGCAGGTTTTCACCTATATGTTTGTGCATGGAGGGTTTTCCCATCTTTTGTTCAATATGCTGAGTTTGTTTATTTTCGGCAGTATGGTTGAGCGAAGGGTAGGGAGCAAGGAATTTCTCATGTTTTACCTGCTTGCAGGCTTTTTCAGTGGTGTTGTAAGCTTTGTAAGTTATCTTCTGGCAGGAACAAACGTGATTCTGGTCGGAGCCTCTGGAGCCATATACGGTGTGCTGTTGATGTTTGCCGTATTCTATCCGTATGCACGGATTTTCGTCTTTGGACTCATTCCTGTGCGTGCTCCACTTCTGGTTGTCCTCTATACAATCATAGAGCTGTACAGCCAGGTCTTTGGAAGCGGCGGAAACGTTGCACACCTCACCCATCTCAGCGGTCTGTTGTTTGCCTATCTGTATTGTAGGATCAGAATGAGAATCAATCCCATAGAGGTTTTCAAAAGGACTCTGTAACCATCACCTAATCCTGTCAGTCTTGCATACCGTATCGTGTCCGTATTTCTTCATACTGCTTTTTGATGACATCATAAATGATGGCAACTTTTTGGTTGTGGTGGATGAAAGCCGACTTCATGGCATTGATCGTAATCTTTTCCAAATCCCGGATATTCAGATTGTAGTATTGGACCGCCAGCTCCATTTCCTTGGTCAGATTGGTATCGCTCATCAGACGGTTGTCGCTGCAAAGGAACACCCTGAACTTGTTGCGGAAGAATATAGGGAAGGGGTGATGATCGTAATCTTTGGCCGCTCCTGTTCCCACATTGCTGGTCAGACACATTTCCATTGGAATGCGACGATCGAGAATGAAGTTGGCGAGAGAACCCATGTTCTCAATACGTGTCCCTTCCAGCGACATGTCTTCGACTAAGCGGGTTCCATGTCCGATTCTATGAGAACCACATACTTGAATTGCCTGATAGATGGATTCAACTCCAAAAGCTTCTCCAGCATGAATGGTGATGTTGAAATTCTTGTTGCGGATATACTGAAACGCTTCCAAATGTTTCTTTGGGGGATATCCACTCTCATCTCCTGCAAGGTCAAATCCGACAACACCGCGATCGCAGAAGGCTACTGCCAATTCTGCAATCGCCAAGGAGACAGTTGGGGATTGGTTGCGCATTGCACAGAGGATCAGACCTGTCGGCATACCTGTTTTGCGTGTCCCTTGTTGCAGCCCATCGAGAACGGCTTGGACGACTTGTTCAAGGGAAAGCCCCTTGTTGATATGAAGAATTGGGGCAAACCGGATTTCCGCGTAACAGACGTTTTGAGCGGATAAATCTTCTACAGCTTCACATGCAACCCTTGTAAGTGCATCTTGGGTTTGCATCACTTCTGTGGTGATGGCGAAGGTTTCCAAATAGAGGGAAAGGCTTTTTTGCCTGCATCCGCGAACAAACCATGCTTGCAACTCTTTTGGATCTTCACTGGGAAGCTGGACGTTATTTTTCTTGGCCAGATCAATAATGGTATTGATCCTAAGGCCTCCGTCGAGATGGTCATGGAGTTCTACTTTTGGGACTTGTTGGATAATTTCTTTTGTCAACATGACAATAGCATACAACAAACTACTGCATGAACGCAAATCATTCAAAGCCCGGAACTGCAATACAAGATGGGATATTTTAGATAAAAAGGAAAAAACCCTATACAATTCAGAAGAAAATTGGAATACTATAGATAGATAATTTTAAACTAAACAATGAGTAAGGAGTTTTTCAACCATGGCGAAAAGTATAGAAAGTGCAAATAGAAAGCTATTAGCCGCTGCCGTTTCAGCAACCAAGGTGAAAGAAATCAAGACCCTACTAATTCAGGGTGCTGATATTCACACTCAGAATGAATGGGGCCTTACTCCGATTATGCTTGCAGCTCAATACAATCCTTCTGTCAATGTGCTCAAGGCTCTTCTGGAAGCCGGTGCAGATATACAGGAAGCGGAACCAAAATATCGATCCAACGCCTTGCATCTTGCAGCAAACAAGAGCTCCAGTCCAAAAATCATTGCCGAATTGCTGAAAGCCGGTGCTGATCTCAATGCCCGCAACTATCTTGGCGAGACCGCTTTGATTATGGCGGTAAACACCAATCCCGAAACGCGCGTCATTTCTGAATTGTTGAAATCGGGTGCAGACATCAATGCCCGTGATTACCAAGGCCATTCGGTACTGGAATATGCAAAAGCTGCAAAGCGATCCTATATTGTCAACCAGCTGAAAAAAATGGGTGCAAATTGACCAAGTAAGTGAGTCAGCACGGTTTTGAACACAACAAACAGGTTTGTCTCCTTGTTGAACATACGCTGTTTGTTGTTGTATATGCAGGTCAATTCAGTCAAAATATTTCTTGTTGTATTCTGCCCAGTAGCTTTCGTCTTTTGGTTCTTTGAAATATGAACTGTATTGGTTCAACACTTTTATACCCATGCGACGTAAGCCTCCGTTGAGATGTCTTCCCAGGATGCTGTTGATATTTTCCGTTTCGTTGTTTTTTATCGCATTCAGCAAAATTACATGATCGCCAGAAATTTCACTGTACTTCTGGGTTTCAACGAAATCCAACATTCTGAACCGTGTATAGTGGATTTCCTGTTGTTGAATCAGGTTCCAAAGGTCTTTGCATTTTCGATCGGTAAACCATATGCTATGCATTTCACTGTCCAAGGCGTAGAAGTCTGTTGTATTTACAGACTCTTGGCTGATGAGAATTTGTTGTTTACGTATGTTGTGCTCGAGTTCTTCAATTACAAACGGATTAGGGGTGCTGGTAATAAAATCCATGATCACCTTGCTTTCAATATTGATACGCAAATGAATCATCTGGTGAATGTAATCGAGGTCCAGAAGACTGGCAGAAACTCCTTTGTAGGGGATGATATCAAGAAGTCCCAGATCGCTTAGCCTCTGAAAAGCATTTCTTACAGGAGGGCGTGAAGAGCCAAAGCGTTCGCATACTGCACTTTCCTGCAGTTGCTCTCCTGGCTTGATGCGGAGGTCGAGAAGTTCTTCCCGAAGGGTCGTGAAAATATCAAGGCTCGAGTCATTCTGAACTTTTTCTGCCGATCGGTTGTGTGGTTTTTTAGGGTGTGAAGCGAAAAGAAAAAGTGCGTGGTGAAAGACGTAAAAAAGGGAACTTCCTTCATGGAAATTCCCTTTCTTAGCAGTATATGGAGTGAGGTTTACTCTTTCACCCAGTCTTTCTCAACGATCTTTTCATTGATTTCGTTTTTAAGTTTCTCAATGAGCTCTTTGATTTCACCTGCTATGTTGTCCAAATCAAAGGAGAGCGTCTCTTCAAGATTGCTTCTCAACTTCACCTCGACCTTACCCTCTTTCAAGGAACGGTTACCGATTGTAATGCGGATAGGCAAGCCAATGAGGTCTGCATCAGCAAACTTAACACCAGCAGACTCCTTGCGGTCATCATACAATACTTCAATGCCCTGAGAGGTCAGCTGTTTATAGAGGGATTCTCCCACTTCAGGATCTTTGACCAGACTAACCAGATGCACCTGATAAGGGGCTACGGTAATAGGAAGGGCGAGACCTTTTTCATCGCTATAGTTTTCTGCAAGACAAGCAAGCAGCCTTCCAACGCCAATTCCATAGGAACCCATGATCACCGGCTTCCTTATGCCACTTTCATCTTGGAAGAAGCAGTTCATTGCCTCGCTGTAGCGGGTACCAAGCTGGAAGATGTTTCCCACTTCCACACCTTTGGAGGATGTTAGGGGTTTTCCACAATGAGGACAGGCATAACCGCTGACTGCGCTGGCAATATCACCGACAAGACCGGTATAGTCACGTCCAAAGTTGGTGTTGAGCAGGTGGTATCCCTCTTCATTTGCTCCAGATACCAGATTGTTGCTGTTGGCTACCGATTCATCGACAATACATACGATATCAGTAGCTGCGCCGATGGGTGAACCAAAACCAGGAATCATGTTTTTGGCGATGATTTCTTCACTGTGGGCCGGGCGTAGGGAGTTGGCTTTTGCAGCATTCTGCAATTTGTTTTCTTCTATGTCCATATCACCACGAATGATGCCTACGATGAGTTTTTCCTGCTCTTCTCCATTTTCGTCATTGATGAAGGTTCCTACCATGAATACTGCTTTTGCCGTTCTGTTTTTCTCAATCTTGAGATACGAACAGAGATCTTCAATGGTCTTGCATTCTGGGGTATGTACTTTTTCAATTGCCTTGGCTTCTTCACGTAAGAACTCTTTCTTGAAAGAAGCCACCTGACGGTTTGCTGTATACCCGCAAGCATCACAGGTAATGATGGTGTCTTCTCCTATGGATGAGAGGTACATATATTCATGGGATACTTTGCCTCCCATCATACCGCTGTCAGCTCCGACAACAATGACAGGAAGGGCGCAACGACTGAATATCCTGAAGTAGGCCTTGTAGTGTTCGCTGTATTGGAGATCGAGACCATCTTGGTCACGGTCAAAGGAGTAACTGTCTTTCATGGTGAACTCGCGGACTCGAATCAAGCCGGCACGAGGACGGGGGTCGTCACGCCATTTGGTCTGAATCTGATACACAAGTTGTGGTAGACGTTTGTAGCTATCGATTTCTCCACGGGCAAGATCGGTTACCGCTTCCTCGTGGGTCATGGCAAGCACCATATCACGACCTCCACGGTCAACAAAGCGGCTCATTTCCTTGTCGATGCTGAAAAATCGACCGGTTTCTTTCCATATGTCTGCTGGATTCACCAGAGGCATGAGAATTTCCTGACCGCCGATTCCATCGATTTCTTCACGGATGATCTGCTCGATCTTCCTGGTCGCATTGAATCCGAACGGAAGGAGCGAGAAGACTCCAGCCCCCATTTGGCGGATAAAACCTGCACGAAGCAGATATTCATAGCCCTTGCTGTCTGCACCATTGGGTGCTTCTCGAAGGGTCTTGGAAAACAATTTGGACATTCTCATAGTGATACGTCTCCTCTGGTAAGCTACAACACCGCCCATTGTAGCAAAACAAGGTTCTCTTCTCAAGCTATAAACATGCAGGAACTTACAAGGGACAACTTTATCACTCGATAAAAAGCATGCTATACTCGATCCCATGGATATTCGCAAGTATGAAAAGGAACGTCGGCAAGTAGCTTCTTTTATGACTCGCCTGTACGACCGCCAACTCACTACAGCAAGTGGTGGCAACATCAGTCTACGTATCAGTGATGAGCTTTTCTGCATCACTCCTTCATCTTTGGACAAAGGTCTGTTGACCTTTGAAGATATTGCCATTGTAACCATAGATGGAAAGAATCTGACTCCAGAACTTCGATTGAGTATTGAGACTGAAATGCATCGCCTGATTCTGATTGCCCGCAAGGACTGTCAGGCCATCGTGCATGCCCATCCTACGTATGCATCAGCATTCACTGCAATAACGAAAAATGGAAAGTGCGCCATCGACACCACCTTGATCGCAGAGTCTTACTATATTCTTGAAGAACCTGTTTTGGTGGACTATCGTTTGATGGGTACTGTTTCACTGGCTGAGCAGGTGGCGATGGAAGCGCTCGATCATGATGTTTTGCTGTTGGAGAATC
>JAQVVB010000366.1 GCA_028699215.1 Sphaerochaeta sp.
TAGGTCCCATGAAAGAACTCGGTTATGCAACGCAACAAGCTCATAGCCTGGTTGCCAGAAGACTCTATTCAGCTAATCTGAACAGTGCTTTTCTCTATGGAGAGGAGATGAAAGGGGCTTACGATCTCCTCAAATCACTAGAGTATCAGAATCAACTTTTTTATACCGATAGTTTTGAAGAACTCACGGAAAAGGTAAAGAAAGAGACTCATCACGGGGACCTCTTCCTTTTGAAGGCTTCTAGAAGTGTAGCGATGGAACGATTGATACCTTCAATCAGGGATGTAGGGTAGAAAGGGGCAAAACATGTATTTGGGTTTGGTTGTAGATGTATTGATGGGATTCTCATTGACCTTCGTCATTTCGAAGGCTTTGCTTTCTTTGTCTCATACAATCAATGTCGCTATCAAGCCGGAACTTGCTGAAAAGCAGAGCAAGAAGCAAGGGACCCCCTCGATAGGGGGTATTGCTTTCTGCCTGGGGACCCTTATTTCCTTTTGTTTCTCTTCTTCGCGTGCTTTACCAAGTGTCTATCTTCCCCTGCTGGCTCTTCTGGTCTTCGGTCTTATCGGCTTGCTTGATGATCTGGCAAAGCCCCGTCACCAGAATGGTGATGGGATATCTTCGTTGACCAAACTCCTCTTGCAGGTTTCAGGTGCTGTCTTGCTTCTCTTTGTCTTGTATCGGAGCAACAGCATATCCACTATGTTGCATGTTCCTTTTCTTAAGGGCCTAACGTTGCAATTAGGTGCCTGGTATTATGTATTTTCACTTTTCTACATACTCTACTTTGTCAATGCGGTGAACATCACCGATGGGCTGGATGCTCTTGCTGCAGGATCATCACTTCCCTTGTTGCTGTTGTTGGTGTTTTTCTCCTTCACTAAGGGGAGTACGGTTTCTCTTGCTCTCATTGGGTCTTTGTTGGCTTTCTTATGGTACAATCGCGCTCCTGCGAGGTACTTCATGGGAGACTGTGGAAGCCATGCTCTTGGTGGCTATATGGCGATATCTGCTTTATTGCTCCACACAGAGCTGGTGATGTTGGTTGCGAGCGGTCTATTCCTTGTAGAGTTCGCAACCAGTCTGATTCAGATTATTTCAATTAGAAGCACAGGAAATAAAGTGTTTTCCATCGCTCCTTTGCATCATGCCTATGAGCTGAAGGGAGTGAAGGAATCGAATATCGTCAAGAGGTTCACCTTGTCTTCATGGATGTTCACCTTGGTCGCCCTTTTGTTGTTCCTTGGAACAAACTGGTAGGTCGAATATGGATATGAGACATGAATTTGATGATTGGAACCAAAAAAGTCTTACGCATGAAGAGCTCCTCGGCGATAGCGGAGGAAGGGCGAGTGCCTTTACGTTTTTATGCATCGTAGTGATACTCACCTCCTTGGGGTTGGTCATGTTGTATAGTGCCTCCTATAATGAGGCCTTGATCCATGATCTGCCACACTACTATTTTTTCCAACGACAATTGATGTTTGTCGTATTGGCATTGGTCTGTTCGGTTTTCATTCGGTTCGTTCCTTTTTCGTGGATTCGTCGCATGGTAGTTCCTCTTCTTGTCCTCTGTCTGGTTTTGATGCTCATGACGCTTTTCACTCACTTCGGACAAGAAAAGTTAGGTTCCAAAAGGTGGTTGGAAATCGGGCCCCTTCCTTCATTGCAACCTTCTGAACTGGTAAAAATCGGTTCCATCCTTTTTTTGGCTAGCTATTATAAAAAAGATCGAAGTGGACAGGGGACGATAAAGCCCATGATCATCCCTTTCTTTGTAGTGATGGTCTTCACCTTGCTGATTCTTATGCAGAAAGACTATTCGACCACCATTCTTTACCTTGGCATCTGCGTCACCCTGTTTTTGGTTGGAGGGATGAAAATCTCCTATCTGCTTCTCATGCTTGCCTTCCTTGCCGTTCCTGGAGTTGCTGTCATGTTGAGTGAACCCTATCGGGTGAAACGTGTGTTTTCCTTCATTTTTTCCAACCTTGATCCAAGCGGCATCAACTATCAGGTGACCAATTCCTTGAAGGCAATAGGAGAAGGCGGGATGTTCGGTGTAGGGCTTGGAAATGGTGTCTATAAATTAGGTCTGATTCCTGAAGTGCAGAGTGACTTCATTTTTGCTTCTGTCTGTGAGGAGATCGGATTTGTTGGTGCCGGGTTCATTCTCGTCCTGTTTTCCATGCTTGCAATCCTTGGGTACAATACCTATTATAGAATGCTCAATCGGGATCGGTTCCTCAGTTATACCGCTTTTGGCATAACCACAATGATTCTTGCCCAAGCTTTTGTAAATATTGCCGTTGTCACCGGGTTATTGCCCCCAACCGGCATTCCCCTGCCTTTTTTCAGTCAGGGTGGAACCAACTTGTTCGTCATCCTTTGTTGCTGCGCCTTGTTGTATCGGATCATGCTGATCAGCAGCGGCAGAATCTTGCTTGAGAAAAGTAAGCTTCCTAAAAAAGAGAGACAGGAAATTCTCTTTCCCCAGGAACAGGAGATGTCATGAGCATGATGCGCATTGAAACCAAAATACTTGTTTTGGTATTCATTTTTCTTTTGGTGCTCGGTTTTATTTCTCTGCGCTATATTCCTACCTTCAACATCGATACCGTGCTGTTGGATATCACCAATGAGGGAATGCAACCCCCTCAATCTCTTACATCGGCTCTGGCTCAACTCACAGGAATCTCATTGTTCTCCATCAATCTTTACCAATTGGAGAGAAAACTTTCTGCTCTTTCCGTTGTTGAGGATGTACAGATGTCGCGAAAGCTTCCTTCTTCCTTGAAGGTGACGGTTTCTCTTGTCGAAAGTCCTGTATTGGTTTCTGCAACCGATCAAGACGGACAGGTGGTTTCCATGTATTTGTTACGGAAAAATGCTTTGGTTGTATTGGATCAGGAAGATTGGAACCTGTATGCC
>JAQVVB010000367.1 GCA_028699215.1 Sphaerochaeta sp.
TTTCTGGAGAAAGGCGAACAGTATGACAGTCCCCTGTCCGTGTACTGTCCCCATCTTGGCGATTGGCATGCTGGAGCAGTCAGATATAGAGAGTTCGTGAAAACCGAAGGAATCTTCACCAGTGTGAAGGTTCCCACGTGGGCCCAAGATTTCCATGGATGGCTGAGAATCATCTTTCAACCACAACATCGCCAACCAAACTACGTTTTTGCCGATATCCCAAGGTTGTACGACCAAGCAGAAGCAAGCGGCATGAACACGCTCTTTCTGCTTGGATGGGAACAAGAAGGGTTTGCCCGCCGTTGGCCGGACTATGCGGTGTCAGAGGCCCTTGGTGGTACGGAAATGCTGAAAAAGGGCTTGGATTACATCCATTCCAAGGGGGGAAAAGCCCTGCTCTTCCTCAGCTATTCGCTGATTGACCACAAAAGCCACTTCTATCAGGAAGGCCCGGGAAAGGACTGTACCATCATCGATGCATGGGATGAAGAAATTCCCTTTGCTGAAACCTACTGCGGAGAGGGCACCTATCGAAAGATGACCAATCCACCGATGCCCATGTTCCTTTCCTGCCCCGGTAGTGATGATTGGCAAAAGAAAATGAAAGAGAGTGCACAACTCTGCCTGGAGTTGGGATCTGATGGTGTCTTGTATGATCTTGGAGGGCTTCCGCCCTACTTCTGCTTCTCAAAAAAGCACACACATACAAAGCCGAGCCACTCGTTTGAACAAAAGAGCCAACGTCTGAAGGAGTTGCATGATTATATCCATGCATACAATGAAGAAGCCATCATCCTACAGGAACACACGGTGGATATCTTCAATCAGCACATGGACATCATACAAGGAACAAATCACATTTCCAAAAAAAACGAGTTGATTGAACTCTACCGTTACACCTTTCCAGAGTTGATCATCACCAATCGCGAGATGGGTCAGGATGAATCGGACTACAAAAACGCCATCGGGAAAACGTTCCTGTATGGTCTACGATTTGATATGACAATCTATCGTTGTTGTGGTAGTTTGGAGGATATTCCCGAATACGCCAAGGAGCTTGGAAAGATCAATGCTTTGAGGACCACCTATAAAAAGACCTTGTTGGAAGGGCTGTTCACCGATGAAGAGGGATTCTCAAAAGACAATCAGGCTGTGTTGGCCAAGAGCTTCATGAGCAGGGACAAACAAATGATGAGCATCGCGCTCTTCAATCCTACTTCAGAAGTCCAAACGGTCACCATTGTCTTCAATGATGGTTCTACACATCACGTAACACTACAGGGATCAGCATACGATGTATGCAATCATGAGGGAGAATCAACATGTTGAATTTGAAGCAAAAACCACGAATGGGATTGCTGCTCATAGGGGCGGAACGATTCCGAGAGCTTGGCAAGGACACAAAACGAGGTACCTATCTTGAACGAAAAACAGCTGAGTCAAAAAGCATGCTTGCAGATTGCCAAGCCTTTTGCGAAGTCAGTTATCCCGGGATAGTTTTTACACGAGAGGACGCCCAAAAAGCCATCAATCAGTTCACCTCCGATTCGGTCGATTTCGTTCTTGCCATATTTTTGTCCTGGGCTGAAGATTTTGCCTGGAATCGATTCTTGCGTGACATGCCGACAGTCCCCATCCTATTCGCCCATCGCGTAAAGGATGAGGTCGTCTTGCTCAACACCAGTGATGACGATGAGTTTACCGAATACCTCTGCTATGGAGGATTGGTCGGCACGCTGGAAGCCAGCGGGGACTGCAGACGATATGAGCGGCCCATGTTTGAAACAGCATTGGGGACTTGGAATGAAATTCTCCAAAGAGCCAAGACCTTCAGCCGAGCCTCCCATGCCAGAAAACAATTGAAAAGTAGTAACTTAGGATTGCTTGCCTGTTACAATGAAGCCATGTGGTCGACCTATATCGACCCCTATGATCTTTTCATGCAAGTCGGTCCAGAACTCAAATTCTTCTCGGTTGCAGAGTTGGAAGATGAGGTGAAGGCTTTGTCGAGTGAAGAAGTCGAAGCAGTATCTAAAAAACTGGTCGACGATTATGGCATTGAAAAGGACGTTGACCACAGCAAATTTCTTGCTTCCGTCGCAGCCTCGATGGCGATGGAAAAACTCGCAAAGGCCAATAACCTGGACCTTCTGGTACTCAATGACATCGATACCATCCTCTTCAAGCACATAGGCCTTCGCCCTGGTTTTTGGCCAACGAGTGATGATGTTCAAACCTTGATCGTCCCGGAAGGCGACATCGGGGGAGGATTGGCTGCGTTCATCCTCAAACTGGTGAGCGGAAAGCCTGTCAATTACATTGAACCCTTCCACCTTGATCTTCCAAACGATAACTTTGCTGCAGGACATGCAGGTCCCAATGATTATCGCGAGCATGGAGGGAAAACCCTCATAGCCAGAGATGTCCGTTTTGCAAAATCCCAGTGGAAGCATGCTGGAGCTCCCTTTGCCTGGCATACATTCAGCCCAGGAGAGAAAACCATGGTACATATCTCGCAATGCAAGGGGCAATTCAAACTCGTTGCCACTCGTATAGAAAGTCTCCCTGTGGAGCACTTCCTTGCAACCTACTCCCATGGACTCTTCCGCGCCATAGGACAGTCCAACAAGGAGTTGTTCAAAAAGCTCATGGACATTGGAGTGACCCAACACTATGCGATAGCAAGTGGTGATCATCTCTCAGAATTGCGGGACATTGCATCGCTTTTAGGCTTTGAGTATCACGAACTTTGATTTCATACCATAAAAAACCTTACCGGACAGTTCATCCGGTAAGCTTTTTTTATTTGGCTCTTTTCGCGTAATTTAGTTGCCTGAGACTTGATGCAGTATCGAAGGCAATTCCCAGCTTCTGATCTGCAACATTGTGACCGCTTTCTTGCCCGGGACTACCAAGGTCTTGAGAATGTCCTT
>JAQVVB010000056.1 GCA_028699215.1 Sphaerochaeta sp.
AAAACTTTCAGGAGGAAGCGGGATCAAGTACTGACCTCGCTTTCCTTCAAGCAACCTTTTTTGCAGTCTGCTGATCTCTGTATTGATTGGCATATCAGATAACGACGAAATGATGGTATTGCCACAAAAGGGTCTGAACGTACCGTCAGGATTGAATTTGCTCCCAATACAGGACCCGAAATTCTTGGTGATCATATAGACCTCGGTATCAAATGAGTATGAAAATGAGACATATCGTCAAAGAACGTGAGTGAAGGCTCTGGTACTGTAAAAGAAAACGGAGTCTGCTTGCACGTGCGATCAAAATGCTCCTTGAACGCTTGCAGAAATTCCAATTGCTGAACATCCGGCATATGGATGCCATAGGCAAGACTGATATGGAATGCGTACGTCTCGTGACCAGGGAAACGGAAACCCAAGGCATCCCCCACCACATCCCTCCACGCACGAATACGCTTTTCATCCTCATCCGATGTAGGGTGAAGGCCAATGCATATACCGCTGTCCACCCTAAGATGGTCAAAGGTCATGGAGACCTCACAAAGCGGGGGTAGTGTTTTCCATTGTTGCACCAAGAATGCATCGACACTGACAAGGTCGGCATCCAAGAAAAGCTTCTGTGTCCAGTACTCCTGTTTGCGGACTTGGTCACAAACTCCTTCGATGGCAGTCATATGCAGACTTTCATCGGGAAGCGCAGCCAGGCAAGGAGATAGAGTACTTGATGCAAGCTCATTTCTCAGCGTCTTCGCCCTGAGGAAAACCTCCGACGTCTGGTCGAGCAGACATATGATTGTATTTCCTGGAAAAGGACGGAACGTTCCATCCTCATTGAATTTTTTTCCAACTGAAGAACCAAATGATACGTTGAGCATGGCATCCTCCTATTTGACTGCGCTGTCTACAGTCCCTTTGATGAAATATTTTTGTAGGAACAGATAGAGAACCACTACAGGCAACACTGCCATGACAGCTGCAGCTGCGGCTGCCGGAAGGTTGGTCATGCCTTCAGAAAAGAATGAAGACATCGCCAAGGTGATCGTCCTGAGCTTTGGTTTTTGAAGTATATAGAGCTGAAAGCTATAGTCATTCCAGATGGAGACTCCTGTAAGGATGACCACAGAAGAAACCACGGGCATCATATTGGGCAGGATGATGCGTGGGAAGATCGCAAATTGGGAACACCCATCCAGCAAGGCCGCTTCGTCCAATTCCTTGGGTATGGTACAGATGAAGTTCGAGAACATGAATACAGACATGGGAAGCCCATAGGTGGTGGAGAGAATGATGATTCCCCAAAACGTATTGATGCCTCCAAGTGAAACCATCAATCGATAAATCGGCACCAAAACAGATAACGGCGGCACCATCATGACCCCTACAAAGGCAGAGAGGATGAATTTATTGAGTTTCGACCGATGCCGCGCCAGAGGATAAGAAGCAATCGATCCGAAGAGGATGATCAAGACGACGGAAAAAACGGTTACGATCAGGGTGTTTATGATGGCTGTCCCGATATTTCCCTTGGTAAGGGCAACCACATAGGATTGGATATGGGGGGATGAAGGGAATATCCAATGGCTCGACCGATCGCCACGGACCTTGAAAGACAGAGAGAGTATGATATAGAACGGTGCAAAGAAGAAAACGCTCGTAACCACCGCTACAATATTCTTGATCCAATTATGTCGGGCCTTCAAATTGTTCTTTGCATTAGCCATTGTATTGTTGATCCTTATATTCGAGATAGCGTCGTAGAAGAATGCTCACCAGCATGATGAATATGAAACTGAAGATTCCGATTGCAGATGAGAACCCAGCCCGCTGGTTGGCAAAATACATGGTATTGATCAAAGAGGACAAAGAGTGGGTTGCATACCCGGGACCTCCGTCCGTCATGGCGATTACCAAGCCGAACATCTTCAAACCACCGATGATGTTGAGTACCAGACTGGTAGTGAAGGCAGGCAGAAGCAGGGGAATGGTGATATGGCGGAACGCCTGCCATCCTGACGCGCCGTCAATGGAGGCTGCTTCATGGTACATGTTGGGAACAGATTCCAGACCGGCGATGAAAATGATCATGGTTTTCCCGCAATATGCAATGGAGTTGATCAGCATGATGATGAGCACTGCCCTGTTTCCCTTGCTCATCCAATCAATGGGAGATACTCCGAAGAGATTGATGATGTCATTGAGAGCACCTCGTTCATAGGTGACGATGAAATACCAGATATACCCGATGACCAACTGGGCGACCATGGCAGGGATATAGACGATGGTCCTGGTGACACCCCGCAAGAAGAACTTGTCGACCAACAGCATGGCAAGCCCCAGTCCAAGTACTGTTTGCACAGCAGTGGAACCAAGACCATATACCAAGGTATTGCGAAAAGCTGTCCACACCGAATCATTGAAGAGAAGATCCTTGTAATTCTGGATGCCTACATATGAATAGGACTGTGAATATCCATTCCAGTTTGTAAACGATATGTTCAACCCTGAAATGATTGGAAACACCACAAATACCGAGAACAGAACAACAGCTGGAAGCGTAAGCAATGTCAAGGCTCTTGGATCTGCATATAAAAAGCGAGAAAAACGTTTCAATTTTGCTTCTACCATTTTCTTTCCCCTTAGAATAGGATGCCTGCACCTAGTGCAGACATCCTCAATGACCTTTACTGTTGCTGGGAGAGCAGTGAGTGATAGCTTTCAGCCATCAAATCACAAGCCTGCTTCACGGTAATCTCGCCTGCGGTAAGAGCACCACCGGTGCTGCGCATCGTAGCCCACATTCCGGAAGGAAGCCATTCGCGGTCAAAATACGGGAAGGTCCGTAAATTCTCGTACTGCTTGAAATCGCTGGAAAGTCTTAGATCAACATCAACATCGGAAAAACCAGTAGGCATGCTTGTTGCTTCACAGACATACTTGATGTTCTCAGGTCTGGACATGAATTCCAAGAATGCAACGGCAAGTTCCTTGTTCTTGGTGTCTTTCCAAATACCATAGCTTTCACGTTCGCCTCCGATCATGATCGGAGTATCTTCTTCATGGTATACGGGAACAGGCATCATGGAGAGGTTTGCATCAGGATTGATATCCCATGCAGATGCAATCTGAGCCTGGTTCTGGAAGACGTACATGGTTTCACCGTAAGCAAGCTTTTCACCACGATAGATGGGATCTGCTGTATTGGCATCCACATTTAAGAAACCACGGTCGGAAAGGGTCTTCAAGAACCCTGCAACTCGGCTCCATTTGTCCCAATCGAAGGTTCCATCATACAAAGCCTGTGATTGGTCATCGTTTTTATAGGTGGTCAAGAATGTGGGAGCGGCAACATCCATGAGGTTTGCCTGGCTTCTGGTGTCTTTACCTGCAATGTAGATAGGAACCACACCAAGTGCTTTCACATCTTCACAGCTCTGTAAAAATTCATCCCAAGTACGGGGAACATGATCCCATCCGGCTTTTTTGAGGATGTCCTTGTTGTAGATGATACCACTCAATTCAGCAGTCACAGGCATCGTGACGATATTACCTGCAGGGGTCTTGATGACATTCAAAATCGATTCTGTGAATCTCTTTGCAAAAGAGAGCTCATTGAGAGGCATCAGGTACTCTGAATACCGCTTGACACCCCATCCGTGGGTTGCAAAGACATCCGGCAAATCGTTTGCAGCCATCTTTGCCTTCATGAGGTTTTCATAGTCTTTTGTATACGACACATACTCGACTTCCACCCCTGGATTTTCTTCCATGAACCGGTTGGCAATCTCATTGACTGCACTGAAGGTGGGATCCTCGCAGTTTGTTGCTACAGAAAGAGTACCGTGCAATCCATCCAAACTTGAAGCCTCAGCTTCTTTCTGTCCGGTTGCAAACACTGAAAATACCATGAATAGGCTCAGTATTGCTGCTAAAACAATAGTTTTTTTCATTTCAATCTCCTTAGCCAGTATCTTATGGTTCACAACGGACGAACGATATAACGTTTTTTTTGCTTCTGATAACACTTTTTCGATATACACTATATCCGACTTTGACAAAGCCAATAGGCTATGCTATTTTTGCGTAGCATGAAAAGATATCGGCAAGAAAAACTTGCTGTCCGGCTGACAAGATACTTTATTTCCAGCACCCTCATACCCTTTCTTCTCATTGTAACCATCAGTGCAAGCTTGATGGATTATCACTATAAGCAGGATATTCTTCTCATCACCGATGGCTATCTGGAAAGTCTTGCCACCAATGTTTCCCTCTACATCAAGGACTTGCAGCAAGTGGCTTTGCTTCCATACTTCAGCAATGAAGTCATGACTCAGATACGAAAACTCTCCAGCGAAGAGTCGATCAGCTTTTCTGATCGGACGAATCTGGAATCCGCACTCGATTCATTATTGAGTTCCATTCGTTATACCCGAAATGATTTCTACAGTGCACTCATCGTCAAGGACCAAAAGGTTTTGTATGCAAGTTCAAACTACATCAATTCAATCACCATTCCCAACCACGATTGGACCTTGGAAGATTGGTACCAGAACGCGATCCAAGCTGATGGGAAAGAAGTCTTCATTCCTCCGCACGTACCAAATTATTATGATTTCACGGACCATGAAGAGCGTATCTCGCTTGTCGGCACCATTCGGGATTTACGGACCAGAAACCCTTATGCCGTCATAAAAATCGATGCCTTGACCAGTAGTTTCGACCGATTCCTGCAGGGAGAGGATTTCCATGCCCCTTCGTGCATCTACATTACCGACCATGATAACCATCTCATCTATGTCTCAGCCTCAGATGATGCAATGTTAAGCCTTCTGGACATCGAAAAAACCGGTGAGTATGAACGAACGTTGAAAGCACAACCCAAACACTCCTCCCATATTGCAAAACCCATCAAGGACACCGACTATACTTTGCACATCATTCTCGACAGTTTCACCATCTGGTTCAAATCGGCACGCATCTATTTCATCGGTATCTTTCTGTATGCCATTGCCTTCATGACAGCCCTGTATCTCAATAAACGATTCTCCAGAAGGATCACTGACCCGATTGCACAATTGCGAAGTGTATTAGCAACCATCGAAAAAGGTGATTTCTCTGTACACTATCTCCCTGAACCCCAGTGGGAGCTCCAAGAACTGGGGCAACGGGTAAATCAGATGATTGAAGAACTTGAGAAAACAATCAAAATAACCTATGTAGCACAACTGGCACAACAGGAAGCAGAGAACAGAGCCCTATTGTCACAGATTCAACCTCACTTCCTGTTCAATACACTCAACGGTTTGATTGCACTCATTTACGATCAGGATATTTCAAAGCTTGAAAACGGCCTCTATGGACTATCCGACATGCTGCATTACGTACTCCGCAAAGAGATGACGGTCACCTTGCAGGAAGAGTTGAAATTCATTGCAGACTATCTGCTTCTCCAGCAAACCAGATATTGTGATAAGTTGGAGTATCAGATCATCGTTGATCCAGAATCTGAACACCTCGAGGTCCCCCGCCTGATACTCCAACCCTTTGTTGAGAATGCCATCATCCATGGTATAGAGCCGAAAACTGAAAAAAGCCATATTACAATAAAGGTGAAGAGAAATGCCCATGCATCAATCATTCATCTATCTGATGATGGAGCAGGATTTGACGAAACCACGACCGATGTGATGAGTTCTGTGGGCATTGCCAACTGCGTTCACCGACTCTCCCTTCTCTATCCGACTTCCACAATCGATATCTCCAGTAGCATAGGAAAAGGATGCACGGTCATCCTCACCATTCCAAACAACAGGGAGGACAACGTATGAGAATTTTGATTGCTGATGATGAGACCCCTGTTTGTACGGTGCTGCTGCATCATCTTTCGATGTACGGATCACCGTACTTGGAGATGAAAACCGTACATGATGGGAAATTGTTGAAAGAGACCTGCCAGATGTGGTCGCCCCATATCATCTTTACAGACATCTGCATGCCTGAGTTATCCGGGTTGGAAGCAATCGATGAGATTCGGCATCATCAATCTTCAGAAAACACCTCCATCTACATCATGACAGGCTACAGCGATTTTGATTATGCCAGACAGGCACTCAAGTTAGGGGTCAAGGATTATCTCCTCAAACCGGTACGCTATGCCCAAGTTGCAGAAATTCTCCAAGCAGAAGAAGCAAAGGAATTTCTTGGACTGTCCCTCAAAGATGCGTATGAGATGAAATCAGAAACCCGTGCAATCGAAATTTCAATGCTCATTCAGATGCTTGCATCAGCCTATGAATCAAAAGATCTTGTACAGATGATTTCTTCATTGGAGAAATGGAAAAACCAAAGCGATATTAGTTGCCATACCATCGAACCTTCTTTTTTCTTGAAGGCCTTCAATGAGAAAGCAGAAACCGCCCAAGAACAAATCGTCTTTTTAGAACAGACGATCAGAGAGCCTCAGTTCTTGCCTGCAAAGGATAAATCCATTGAAGCCATCGTCTCATATGTCGGTACTCATTTCTCAGAACCTTCGTTTTGCATGGATATGGTAGCTGACTATTTTGGGTATAGTTCCCAGTACTTGAGCACCTTGTTCAAGAAAGAACTCTCTGAGAACTTCTCCCATTACCTCACCAGACTCCGTATCGAGAGGGCAAAAGAACTGCTCACCATTCCTACGATGAAAATAAAGGATGTGGGTTCAGCTTGTGGATATCCCTATCCCAGTTATTTCATCAAGGTATTCAGATACGAAACAGGATTGACGCCTGCTGAGTGGAAAAAAGAAAAATACGCAGAATGAACCATACCGACCTCATCAAGAAATGAGATAGGCAAGAATCAAGGAAATATGCTACAAAGTGCACTAAAGGGGCATACAATCCATGGATTATACCATAACCGATACGCCAAGCAATGAAGATGCAGAAGCTCTGTTCAATAACCTGAAAGAGTTCAATCTTGCACATATCGAGTTGGATGTGGTGCAGGAGCTTGCAATCTTCCAACATGACGAAGAGGGGACGTTGGTTGCAGGGCTTTCAGCAGAAACGCATGGTAATTGGCTTTCTGTTTCGTACCTTTGGATACGTGAAAAAGCAAGAGGCAAGGGTTTAGGTTCAAAGATGATGCAGGATGCTGAAACTGAAGCAGTACGAAGAGGGTGCAAATTCGCTTTCCTCGATACATTCAGTTTTCAAGCCAAGGATTTCTATCTGAAGCTGGGCTATCAGGAGGTATTCACCTTGGAGCACTACCCTGTTGCCGGAAAAAGGCATTACTTCACCAAATCCTTGATCTGATACAGTGGTTTTACTTTTTGAGTCGTTTCTCTATGAGATCCCTGTACACAGCACAAACCGAGTCAGCGAAAATCATTCGGTCATACCGAGCACTTGAAAGCAACGCTTGGTCAGAGATTTTTTTTCGAAGCATGGCATCTGAACATAAGAGGTTGAGGTACTGGTGGAATTCTTCGCTTGTATGATACTGCCAGCCGTTGACTCCATCTTCAACCAGGTCATCAAGGCAATCATCAGCTCGACACAGGACAGGAAGGGCGGAAGCCAAGGCTTCTATATAGGTCATTCCCTGGGTTTCACTGGTGGAAGCGCTGCAAAACACGCTTCCCAGCTGATAGAAAAAAGCGATGTCCTTTGGATCTTGCATGCCTGCAAAAACCACTTGTTTCTGCAACCCCAAATCCACTACCTGCTGTTTCAATTGTTGTTTTTGGGGACCATCCCCTACCAGAAGCAACGTCAAGTCGATTCTGTTTGCAGGAAAGTTGGCGATCAACTCATTGAGGTTTTTTTCCTCGGCCAATCTTCCTACATACACGATCACTTGATTATTCTCAGGTATGCCAAGATCCGCCCTCAAGGCATCCAAGACTTTTTTCTCTGTAGTGGGAGCAAATCGTGAAAGGTCTATCCCTGAGGGAATGACTTTGATGGGACGGAGGACCCCATAGGAACGCAAAAGGCGATCGATTTTGGAAGTCGGTACGATGACGGCATCGGTTTTTGCAAGTATGCGATGCGAAAAATGTTGGGCCATCACCTTTCCCATCTTCTCATTGGGAGAGAAATAGGTGGTATAATCCTCGTAAAGCGTATGGTAAGTATGCACAAGAGGTGCTTTCACAGCATGTGCAATGTGCTTTGCCAAGGGGAATGTGCTGAATTCACATTGGGAATGTACGACATCAGGTCTCCAGTTGATCAGATCCTTGACCGGTTTCCAAGCCAAGGTGTTCCGAACCCGGGTACCGGGATAGATTTTCCCGGAGCTCAAGGAACTGAGATACCAGACACCATCTTTATAATAGGTTCTATGGGATTCCCCCAGGGTGAGGACTCGTACCTCGTGCCCTAATTGGGTCAAGCCTTGTTGCAGATTCACCAAGGAGGTGACAACTCCACTTATGGCTGGTTTGTATGCATCTGATGTAAGCAAAATTCTCATGGGTCTTTCCTCTTGCCACGTATGTAGCTACTGCCATACGTTTGCAGGTGCCGTGCCAACTCTCAAAAGGATAGAAAATGCTGAAAAATCAGGCTCTTCGTCTACAAGCCAGAAAAGAGGTGGTAATTATTACCAACTTATCTGGATTGAGAAACCATCTTGGCCGATCATATTGAAATCAAGTCCCTCATCGTTTTTCAAAAAGCGCACATCCATGTGAAATTTCTTTTTCAATCCATCCTCCATAAAAATATCATTGTAAGGAGGACTATACCAGAGGGTCTTATGGTATTTCTTTACAAACTTGAGAAAATTGTATTTAAAAAGTATTTTTTCCATCCAAATACAGGAAAAAGCCATTGGATCAGCTGCCAAGAATCACCACATAGTTCTTCCCGTACTTCTTTGCACACTTGGGACAGGTTGTGTACCACATGAACCATCTTTTGATTTCAAGGCCTTTTTCTTTTGCCAGGCGTTCAAAATCCTTTGTCCAGATTGCTGTATCGCTGAAGGGACCCTCGTAAACCTGAGAAAGAAATGTCCCACTCAGATGAGTCTGTTCACATCCCGGAATTTCACGATCAACTGCAATATACACATCCATACGCCATTTGGATTGGTGATCAGACAATACCATGTTGTCGACAACCGTTCCACCCGCTCGCTCCACCTTTGATACGACGCGTTTCATCACCCCACCAAAATTAATCGGCATAAAAAAGAAGGTCCGTACCTTTTCCTTGATGAACTGCTTGTCATCCAAGGTGACAAAGGTATTTGTCCAAGGTTTTGGATCAAAAGGAGGACAACATATTTCCTCTTGCACTTGCATATCCATACAGTTTCTCCTTTTCTTCAAGACAAAGAATAAAATGGATCATGGCAACGAACAAGCTCTTCACTGTTGAATTCCATGAAAAAAAATAGATGCTTTTCCTTCATAAAGACCATCATCTCACGATAGACGCATGGAAAATCCCGGTTTATCATAGGTATCGATTGGGAGGAGCCATATGCAAACACTGCAAGAACATCAGGGAAAACTTCTTATGAAAACCGCTTTATTCGCTTCCTTGGTCATGCTGCTTTTCATCCCATTACAAATCATCATTTTTGCCATTTCACGTCCCCCTGAAACTGCTGTTGATTGGTTTGCCCTCTTTGAGCAGAACTGGTTGTTGGGATTGCTGGAAATGGATGCGCTCTACATCATCGATAATGTTCTGGTCGCCTTGGTCTATCTTGCGCTTTATCATGAGCTGAGGTGGAAACGACAGGACCTCATGACCATTGCTCTCGTTTTAGGGCTCTTGGGTATCGGAGCGTATTTCTCCAGCAACCCAGCCTTCGAAATGTGGGAAGCTTCTCGCCGCTATACGCAGAGTCAGGATAAAAACCTCTGGTTATCCATTGGGGAAGGGCTCATCCTACGTTGGAGAGGTACCGCTTTCGACATCTATTATGTGCTCAACGGCATCACGCTGATCATCATATCGATATGTATGTACAACAGCAGATTCGGCAATACAACAGCTACCATCGGTCTTATTTCGGGATTGCTCATGGCAATTCCCTCAACAGCAGGAGTGATAGGATTGGTTTTTTCCATCCTTTCACTCATTCCTTGGATGCTGTTTCTTTTTTGCTTGGTAAGGACCTTTTCAAAGCCAACAGCCTAAATGGCCACTCGGTTTCTTCCAGAGTTCTTCACCATGTACAAGGCACGGTCTGCAGCTTCGATGAGTTCTTTCTCGTATTCTGCGTCGAGTTCAGGGAAGGAGGCTCCTCCAAGACTTACCGTCACATGGATGTTCTGGTCCCCATAGGACACCCTCTTTTCCTCAATTTGGCGGCGTATCTTTTCTGCAACATCCGTTGCATCGGCACGATTGGCACCTAACAACACGAGCATGAATTCATCTCCACCGAGACGGACGATGATATCGCCTTCCCGTAGTTGATTTCGAGCAGTATTGGCGATGCTTCGCAAAACCCTATCTCCTACAGTATGCCCATAGGCGTCGTTTATCTGTTTGAAATGGTCGATATCGATCATGACGACTCCCAAAGCTCCACCTTGCTTAACGGTTCGTATGAACTCTTCATGAAGGCGGGAGATTCCAAAGCGACTGTTGTAGATGCCTGTCAAAGGATCGACTGCAGCAAGCTTCTGCACTTGGTCATGGGTCATGGCATTGTGGAGGGCAAGAGCCAGGCTTGTACCAAACAAATCCAGGTTATCTTGGATTTCCTTGCTGAAAGGTTCTGAGGAGGCAAGAACCACTACGCCAAGGGGGAGCTGCTTATATACGATGGGTTCCACTATGACTTGTTCAGGCCTGAAGGAGGTAAGTACGCCATCAAGCAGGATTCCCTTGGGAATATCAATGATGCTACGTTTGAGGGTCTGCAACGTATCGAGCACCATGGGGTTCTCTCCAAGAGACTCAGACTCGGAAAGACCAACTGTGCAATGGACCACCAGTTCACCACCCTCTTCAAGGAGAATGGCTCCTCCTGGTGCGTTGATCATTTCCATGAGGCTCACTAAGGCACTTCTGCAGAGTTCACCTGTCTCCAGATGGGAGGTAAGCATCTGTGTGTACGTCCTGATATCAACTTCAATCTGAATCGACTTTGCAAGCGTATCCACCAAGTTGTTGAAAGCCAAGGAACTTGCACCGATCGCATCCTCAGAGTCAACGGGAATATGACAGTTCTTGGGGGTGCAGTCCAAAGGCTCATTCTTGCCTGCTATCGATTTGAGATGGTTCTCTATGCCTTGCATGTGCTGAGCCAGCAATACAAGTCGCGCTCCCACCACTCTTCGGGCAAGGATGATGTTCACAGCCCCAACAAAGAGTCCGGCAACCATGCAGACACAGAAGAACCACCAGGTGAGGGCGATATCAGCTGACATCCCCAAAAGGAGCATGAAGAAGGGGAAAATGATTCCCACAAAAATGCCGAAGCCCATCATCCAAATGGCAAGATCAGTGAAAACGCGTTTTGTAAGTCGGACCATGATATATAATTCCTTCCAGTCAGTGTTGTTTGAGTATTTTCAGTTGGTCTTCGACCAATCTTTTTGATGATACTATCTTTCACTCCGCAATTGTAGTAAAAAACTATGATTTAAAAAAAATTTGCTTCAGATACGGGTGAATTTTATAAGAAAGAGAGAAAGACCACTCCCTTCAACATACAGAAGAACAGGTCTGTCTAGCGATGAGACAACAGGTACCTAACGACGTAACTTTTCATACTTGTTTTTGACATACCAGATTGATACTCCGACAAACGCCTCAAGATTTCCCTCGCCGTCAGGT
>JAQVVB010000368.1 GCA_028699215.1 Sphaerochaeta sp.
TACGGTTTGGCAAATTCTTCTATGTGTTGATAAAGCGTTACGATATCACGTGCATCATCTTTGCAAAGCTGTTTGATCGGTAAGGTTTTTCCTTCAATTGGATTGAAGCTGGTCTTGTTGCAACGGCAGAGGTATGTTCCTTGCGTCTTTACGTGGGGATAAAAAGGTTTCATGCGCTCCAACAAAGACTCTTTTGCGCTGAGGACCTCAATCTTTTCCTGCTTCTCAAGAAATGAAGCCACCAGTTTTGCATTGAACGTCAAATTTGTGCTGTAGAGGACGAAATTGGAGTAATACTTGAGCAGAATACAGTCCCAAGGGTCTTGAAAGGCATAGAGCGTCACATTAGGGCTTTCAAGTCCATAGAGTTCCAAGTCTCCTTGGATGAAGAGGTTTGCCTCGGGTTCGTTCTTAATGTACGAGAAAACCCGGGAAAGATCCCTGTTTGTAAGCCTGCGTACCGATTTCATAGTTTTTCGTCCTTGAACTCTTGTGCAAATGGAAGATAATTTCCTGTAGGATTATACCACTTACAGGTATTGTGGTCATCCTTGATAGCAAAGATTATGCGCTTAAAGGCTGTTTTAAAGGGAGCTTCAAGCAACACTTGGTGAAACAGTTGTGCAATTTGAGTCGGTGGGTTGCAAAATGCCCCACAACCGAAGGCCGATAAAACAAGCGTATCGTGAGCATGTATTTTGGCAATCGTGAACATCGTCCGCATCTTCTGTTTGGTCAATGCTCTGTCTTTTTCGCTCATTACGTAGATTCCCTCTGCATTCTTTGAAAGTTCCGGCCCATTGATGGCAGGAACTGCCATGAAACTGGCTTTGAACGGGGTGTCCAGAAGAGGATAGCCATCTTCCTCCTTGCCTCTGAATACAGTCACAAGAGGAGAGTAGACAGCCCCAAATGCTGGATCGAGCGGATATGATTGCTTCGCTTTAGGTAATTTATAGGTCTTATGCAACGTTGGGCTGTATTGATAGAGTGAGAGAAAGTAGTTGGAGGAGCGAAAAAGATGCTCTTCTTGGGCTCCTGAACCAGTTTCGACCCCTCCTCCAGGATGGAATGCATTTGCCATGTTCAGGACCAAAGGATTTTCGCCAGCTTGTCTTGCAACAGCAAGGCAGTCGTCTTTGATGACTTCAACATGAGAGAGAAAGGAAGGGGTTGTTGTATTCGGTAATTCTTTGAAATACAAGACGCTTTTCTCGATAAGTTGTTTGTCTCGGGGGAGCAAGACTGTCTGTCCGTGGCCGTTGATGTATTGTTCTGCTTCGACGGTGGCAACAGTATCCCTAAACACTGAGATCCTGAGGGTGTGTAGCATCTCTTGATTTTTTGCTTCCTGTGCTTGGAGAAATCGCCTTTTGAAGGTCTTGTTATCCCACATGATCGACTCCTAAGTGGTACTATAATTCTGCTTTTTTTCTACTGCAAGAAGGAGCAGGGGTAAAATGAGAGAGTTGCTCCGATTATTTTCTTCATGCAGTAAAAAGAGAAGGGTAGTGATAGTATATCACATTCTGTATGTATTTAATTTGACCTAGGAGAATTCACAGCATATGATGGTTCATTGTTGGGGGAGCTTCATAGCCTAAGGGCGAAGTCAACTTCTTCCCCTATTTTTTCTCTGGAGGTTCTTTATGAGCTTCTTATTCGATGGTGTGTTAAACACTACCTGGCAACAGCTGCTGATGTTTGGTGTCGGAGGCCTGTTGATCTATTTGGCGATTGCCAAAAAACTGGAACCAGCATTGTTATTGCCAATGGGTTTTGGAGCGATTCTGGTCAATCTGCCCTTTTCTGGGGCTATCACCCAAACCATGGAGGGCATCGGTGAGGTAACCGGTATTCTTGACTGGTTGTTTTCCTTGGGTATCGAGTCTGCAGAGGCAATGCCGCTTCTGTTGTTCATTGGCATTGGAGCCATGATCGACTTTGGTCCGCTGCTTGCGAATCCAAAATTGATACTTTTTGGTGCTGCTGCCCAATGGGGGATTTTCGCTACCATTTCGGTGGCCACCCTGATGGGATTCAATCTAGTTGATGCAGCTTCAATTGGAATCATCGGGGCTGCAGATGGTCCGACCTCGATTCTGGTTTCTCAGGTATTGGGAAGCAAGTTCATAGGTCCCATTGCCATTGCCGCTTATTCCTACATGGCCTTGGTGCCGATCATCCAGCCGTTTGCCATCAAGCTGGTCACCACCAAGAAAGAACGTGCGATCAGGATGACGTACAACCCCCGCTCTGTTTCCAAGCGTGCAAAGATCTTCTTTCCGATTATTGTAACCGTGGTTGCAGGATATGTAGCTCCTGCGTCGGTTTCATTGGTTGGTATGTTGATGTTCGGCAACTTGATTCGAGAATGTACGGTGCTTGATACGCTTTCAACTGCGGCTCAGACCGTGTTGGTGAATCTGGTGACCTTGTTGTTGGGCATTACGATTGCATCAACAATGAAGGCCGAGTTGTTTGTGAGTGTGGAGACTCTTTTGATCATGTGCCTGGGATTGCTGGCCTTCGTTTTTGATACCATTGCCGGGGTCTTGTTCGCCAAGTTCCTGAACTTGTTTACGAAAAACAAGATCAATCCCATGGTAGGGGCTGCAGGGATTTCAGCGTTTCCCATGTCTGCAAGGGTTATCCAGAGAATGGGACAGCAAGCTGATCCTCAGAACCATCTTTTAATGCATGCAGTAGGGGCCAATGTTGCAGGGCAAATTGCTTCTGTTGTGGCCGGTGGCGTAATCTTGGGCTTGGTCCCTGGACTTATCTAAGGAGGTAAGGCATGAACTCGGATTTTACACGATCTCTTACCTTGATGGGACAAGGGATGCTCGGCATCTTTGCTGTCATTCTGATCATTTTCGGCATCCTGTTCTTTTTAGGACGTTCAAAGAAGAAGAAATAGATAGGA
>JAQVVB010000369.1 GCA_028699215.1 Sphaerochaeta sp.
AATTCCTTGGAGAATAAGAGGCTTGCGGTAGGGTGATTGCTTCCATGCAACCAAAGACCGCATTGCGTTTCGTTCCATACAAATCCTCCTATCGTTTCTTAGTATAGGAGAAAACAGGTAAGAAGTTAAAATGAATCACATATTTTTTGATTAAAGTGTGATAAATTACACATATTCTGCAGTTTTTATGTGATTCAATGAATGTCTTTTACCAACCAAGGCGCTTCATCTTTGCAACACTCCTGACATTTCTGTTATTCCCGACACCTATACAGGTTTTTATGAAACCAAAGATGTACAGGTCTCTTGTACATTAAAGATGAAGATTGGGTATCATCATCTACTGAATTTCAGAGTCCAGGGAGCATCCAGGAGTTATGCCTTTGGATTCTATGGAGAAAATACACTTGCCTTAGTGAAGAAACAGAAAAATTACAGGGTATTAGCGCAAATTCCGTTTCAACTTGCACTGGAGCAGATGTATCTTCTATCTGTCTCTGTGTTTGGAAATAGGATTCTTGCAAGCATTGATGGAAAAATCGTGTTTGACTATTGCAATACCGAGAATCCCTATTTATATGGTCAGGTGGGTTTCACAGTTCTTCAGGGAAGCCATTGCCACTTCAGCAATCTGAACATCACCGCTTGTCATGCTCCATCAGTTCTGCACTGACTTTTTTACATGCACGTCGCCAACATGGTCACTTTCCTGGACCATGTTGGCTTTTGACACCTATGCCTGTTGGTAGGAATCTTTTACGACCTGCTCCATGGCTACAAGCTCTTCATCGGTTAAAAAGTCAAAAAGAGCAACTCTCTTCCTTGCAGAAAGGTTACCATTGTTCTGCAGGCATCCCTGAATGAACAGGTCGATCAGACGGTCAGGCATATCAATGATATCTTGTATTGCCTTTTTGGTGGTGTCATAATTAGCCAAAAAGCTGAGCTCTTGCACAAGTTCTTCTTCAATTGTTTTCGTTACAAACACAGACAAGGCTTCTGCCTGAGCTGTCATATCCATATAGGAATACCAGCATGCGCTCTCATTCTCGACAGTCATTCGTCCCATTTCATCCAGTTGATAATCGATGAGCTGAAGTAGAGGCCTTGAAAAAGCTTCCAACGATTCATCATAATCTGTTGGATTCTTCAGCATGACAGCTGAAACGGGAAACATAAGTCCTCGTGGTACCATTTTCTGCAGAGAAAGGATGTTATGTATCAGAAAACGATGTATTCGTCCGTTTCCATCTTCAAACGGATGCAGAAATACGAACCCATAGGCTATCACCGCAGCGTGAACGACAGGTGAGACATTCCCAGTTTTCATCCGTTTATGGGAAGCAATCAGTGCTGCCATCAGACTTGGTAGATTTTCAGGTCTTGGACAGATATAGTGGATAATCTCTTTCTGATAAGCAACTGCCTGCCCAACATAATTTTGACTCACCCGATAGTCGTTGTCTTTAAATCGCGGATCAACAATGCGGTTCTGGAGCTCAATCAGTCTTCCCTTTTCACAGAAGTCTTCTTTTTCAGCTAGTTCCAGAGATGCAATGAATTTTTCGGTATGGGAAGCATTACTCTTTATGTTTTCAATTTCAAAGGAGGACTTTGTCTCTTTGCTATAGAGGTAGCTCAGTGCCCGGCGAAGCAGTTGTGGTGGATAGGCTGTGACAATATCCTCACACCGTTTCTGCAGGTAGGAGGAGTCCAGTTTTGAAAGCTTCTCGGTTCTTCTGACAACTGGGCAAAAGTCTCGGGGACCAAGAAGATTGTTGACGATGCGGTGGCGTGAAGATTTTTCTCCATTGTAAACGGTATAATACTCGCTAGCTTCCAAGGCATCAACATAGTTTGAGGTAGTCAAGTCTTCAATGGGCAGTTGCTTTCCTGTCAGAAACTCATAGAAAAACCAAATCCTTCGAGCATACTTCCCTGTTGGTTTGGATTTGATGTACTCGGTGAGCGTGTCAGGAGCCACCTTTTCGAAGATTTTTACCAGCAAAGCCAGATTTACACCATCATATTTCAGCGCAAACTCAAGGTGGTCTCCAATGGTTTCTCCGGGCCAATATTGGGTTCTGAAAACCTCATCAATGAAGCCGTCCTGTATCCTTGAAGAGTGTGTTCCTGTATTGGAAATCGTTGATTTGTGCCAGTTGGGTATGCTTACGATTGAAAGTTTTTCAGAGAGATATGCGTACCCAGCCGGGCGATAATCAAAAATGTTTATTTCCATGGAGAAACCTCGCAAAAATAGTATTCTATTGCAAATTTAGTTACATCTATGCCTTATGTCAACAAAAACAATTAGATATAATCATATTTATGCAAATATAGTTATCTTCTCAACTAGGGTGGTTACAATGTATAGATCATCGGTAAAAACGTGTATTTCTCTGCTAATTCAATTACAAATAGGCATCAGAGTGCAAAAGTTGTTATGTAAAAAGGGAAAATTCCTATGCTGATTCAACAGCATCTCCAATGGTCATGGAACAACCCCTTTTTTTTACTCCACCCTCACCCCGTCATCCGTCTTGCAGAAATGTACAGAGAAGTTGTCTTTGTACTGCGGGAACTGTTTCAGGTATTCTCTGGTTACCGTATCCTCTATCTCTTTTTCATAGGCAGGATCAATAAGCGCCATGCAGCATCCTTTGAAACCTGCTCCACTGAACCTGCAGCCATAGATGCCAGGTATGTGTTCTGCTATCTCATAGATAGATTTCAGTTCAGGAGACCCTGTCTCCCAAGCATGGATGGAGCTGTATCCAGAAGCAAACACCAGTTTCCCAAACTCAGATAGGTCTCCTCGTTTCCAAGCCTCAATACCCTTCTCCACCCTATCCATTTCTGTATAGTAGTGCTGAGCCCGCTTGGCAAACACGCAGGGAAGTCTGTCCTTGTAATCTTCATACA
>JAQVVB010000370.1 GCA_028699215.1 Sphaerochaeta sp.
GATGCTGCAGGATCATTGGGGTATACCCCGAACAAAGCTGCAGGACTGTTGAGACGCAGAGGAACTGGAGTGCTTGCTTTTGTTGAACTCGAAAAAGAGGAGAGACCCTATTACTGGGGCAATCTCACGAGTTTCGACTGGTTTTTCGGAAGAAGTCTCAGAGGAGTCCAGAGAGCACTCAAGGACTCTTCATGGCAACTACGTTTTTACAAAATCAAGGACAAAAAAGCATTGCAAACCATAGAAAGTCAATGTGATGGAATCATTGCCTATGATGTCGATACAGATCATGAAGTTGAGTTGTTTGAAAGTCTGAACGTTCCGTACGTACTTTCCCACCATATGGAACAAGCAGACCACGCTTCCTTGGTGGTGACTGACAATACGTATGGAGGAGTTCTTCAAGGGACCTTTCTCAAAGATCTTGGGTGCACCCATCCAGTCTATGTAACCGGGTATACTGAGAGTGTCGTTCCTCATCGACAACGTTTGGACGGTTTTCTTTCCGTATTTCCCCAGGCTGTGGTCCTTGAGACGACCATCGGAAGTAATGATGCGATAGAAAAGATTATTACAGAGATTCAGAGGATGATTGGAGAAGGGAAGGTGGATGGTTTTGCTGCGGTCAATGATCTTACGTTGTTTGAGCTTCTTCTGAGATTGAGCTGTCCGCTTCCCGGCGTAGGGTATGATGCTTCTCCATTTTACCGTCTGTTTTCAGGACCTGTAGCGAGTGTGGATATCAGAAGTGGAGAGTTGTATGAAGCAGCATCAAATCAATTGATCAATCTTCTTGGGGGAGCTCCACCGGAGAAGGTTGTCATCAAACCCTCTCTGATTCGCCTCAATTGAGATTAAGTTAGCAATCCTTACGTATGCTTCATGGACCACCCCTCGAGAAAATAGGGATGGTCCATGGTCAATCATGCTAACGGGAAACCGTTCCTTTGACGGTCAATTTGGATGTTAGGGCGTCTTCTGCATCATCTGTCATGGAATCAAAATACCCGGCTTCAAAACTTATTGAAGTAGAGAGAGGCCCGAAGCGTTTGTCCAGACCGAATAGTCCTGCAATTCGATAGGCTTGGAGAGCTGAGGCCTTGAACGCTTGGTCAAAACTTCCTGAAATGGATATTGAATCGAAAAAGGTGTTGGCGATGGAGAGCTTGCCATCGTATCCATAGGAAGTGATGCTGTTTGTCTCTGTACTCCATTCGTTGTCGAAACCAAGGCTGAGTGAATACCTTTTGAATTTCAGGGATGTTGAGATCCCATAGGAGTATTCCCAGTAAGAAGTTCCATCCAACACTCCATCGACTTTTACATTTGTTACATACGATTCTTTGGTCTTTGCACCCAAGGATATAGTGAGATCCTTGATTTTATACCGTCCACTTCGCCATCGAAGGTCACCGGTATGTGCATTGGTGGTATCATTTTTCGTGGAATTGATGAGAGCTGAACCATCTGTAAGTTCCTCCGATAAGGCCTGTGCATTGGTGGTCTTGAATTCAAAGGTGTAGTCAAAGGTGAGACTTCCCAAAAGTGTGGACGAGGGAGTCCCAACTCCCAACGTTGCTGTGTGTACGATATTGGAAATGTCGTTTTCCGTAGGATCGGCAGATGGAGCCAGACTGGCATCAAAAAGAGGCAGGATGTCATTGAAGAGAATGTCTGGGATGGTATCCTTGTTCCATTCATATCCGGCCGATAAGGAGAAGTCTGCAATGTCTTTTGAAAGTGTTCCTCCGATACTAAACTGGTCGGTCACCACAGAGGCACCCAAGCTCTTGAAGGTGCTGTCTGTCTTTCTTAGCCATGCTTCCAAACCCAGAGTAGGTATGGAAAACTCTGCTCCATAGGTCAAACCCCACAAGTCTCTGTTGACTGCATCGACGGCCAAACCCAAGCTGAAGGGGAAATAATCGAGAATGGGGAAGTATTCACTGATCGTGTCGACATATTCGAGATACGGGGAGATGTCGAAATCGAAGCCTTCTTCGATATCCGTCGCCAATTTGTTTTTATCGATGATGGAGCTTGCATCTGACACATACAGAGAAAGCCCGACACTGGCATTGAGTGAAAAGTACTTGTTCTGTGTTCCCGTGCTCAGACCCAGTACCATGTTTTCTTCAGGAGTGATGGAACCCAAGTCATAGAGCGTCTCTATCTGAGAGGTTGCACCTGATACACTTAAATTTTCATAGCGTCCTTGCAGGGAGCTGATGAAGGAGAGGTTGGTCTGGAGGTAAAAAGCCTTTTTTGCCTTCAGTCCGAATTTCAGGCCGAAGAAGTTCTGAGGCCAAGCAGTTTGATACAGCCCAAGGTCAGTGAGGCCTTTACCCACCGCCAGATCCAAGAAGGGGATGTCGAGTACGACACTGGTTCCCCTGAAGTACAGATCTTTGACCGTCTCATTCTGGAAGCTGATTTTCTGATCCCCCAAGGTATAGGAAAGAGCATCACCGAAGAAAGAGAGCCGGGCGTAGAACTGGTTGCTGTTGTCGAATTTCCTGGCCTCCTCTCCTGTATAGTCGAATTCATCGGCAAAATTCCAAGGATGATACAGGTTCATGAAGTTTTGAAAGTCACTGGTCAACGTGTTCGGATAGGCTTCAAGTATATCGGAGGCAGCTACTGAGTCCTCCAGACTTGCATAGAACTCCAATGCAAGAGGACCAGCTTTCAGATAGGTTTCCCCTCCAATTTGAAAGTCTAGTGTGACTTCATGAGTCAAATCAGAGAGCACATCCTGAATGACCGTGGTGTTTGTGGTTTCACCCATACTCAGAACGTATTCAGCAGTGAAATCACCGTAATAGTCTGCAGTGGCGAGGAACATAGGGGCCTTGACTCCGGTGATTGAAAATACAAACGTTTCTTTTTTTGAGTTGCCAT
>JAQVVB010000371.1 GCA_028699215.1 Sphaerochaeta sp.
TGGCAAGATTCATAAGTTGGAAGACATTGAGTTTCACATTCCCAAGGAAAGTTATCTACAACCATGGACGTTTACCAGTAGTGACAATCGGTTCAACGTAACCTTTGAACCAGCAGTCGATCGCGCTTCCACTACGAATTTCATCGTGATCAAGTCAGTGCAACATCAGGTTTTCGGGTATTTTTCAGGAAGTGTCGTACTCGATGATGGGACAAATATTCAGCTGAATCGCCTCCCTGGCTTTGCTGAAGAGGTGTTCAACCGTTGGTAAGCAATTGAGTAAGTTTCAGATGCCTTTGTCTTGCAACAACTTGCACAATTGTATAGACTGTTCTGGCATATTAATTTTTCAAGGCTATTATTCAATAATCCAGCCATATAATTTTCAGGAGATCCATGTCAGATTTAACACACTTTGCGGAACTCGGACTGTCCGCACAAACTATCGCTGCGCTTCAAGCTAAAGGCTTTGAAGAACCCACCAAAATTCAGGCAGCGTGTATTCCACTCCTTCTCAAAGACCAAGTAGATGTCATCGGCCAGGCACAGACAGGTACCGGCAAGACAGCAGCTTTCGGTCTACCCATTCTAGAAATCGTAGACCCTTCAGCGTATCAGGTACAAGCACTTATTCTTGCACCTACCAGAGAGCTTGCCGTTCAGGATGCAGAAGAAATCAACTCCCTTAAGGGAGACCGCCATCTCGAAATCGCAGCCGTATACGGTGGGGCTTCGATGGAGCTACAGCTCCGTAAGTTACGCAGAGGTGTTCATGTAGTCGTGGGAACTCCCGGACGTATTCTCGACCACCTCAGAAGAGGCTCGCTCAATCTTGAACATTTGAAGTTTGTCGTTCTCGACGAAGCTGATGAAATGCTCGATATGGGCTTTGTCGATGATATCGAAGAAGTGCTCAAGCAGACTCCCGTAGAGAAGCGAATGCTTTGTTTCTCTGCAACGATGCCTGCTCCTATCCAGAGACTTGCTGAGAAATTCATGAGAAATCCTGAAATGGTACGAATCCAACAGGATACCACCACAGCCAATCTCACTGACCAGATTTACTTTGAAATCCGCGAGTCGGAAAAATTCGAAGCTCTGACCAGAATCATCGATATGGAAGAAAACTTCTACGGACTCATTTTCTGCCGAACTAAAGTGCAGTGTGATGAGATCGGCCAGAAGCTGGTAACCCGAGGGTATGATGCAGAGCCTCTGCATGGAGACCCCTCCCAGAAGCAACGTGAGTTGATCTTGCATAAGATGAAAGAACACTCCATAAGCATCGTGGTTGCTACTGACGTAGCTGCACGTGGTATTGATATCTCTGATCTCAGTCACGTCATCAACTACTCACTTCCTGAAGATCCAGAAGCATACATCCACCGTGTAGGACGTACTGGACGTGCCGGTAAAACCGGTGTCGCCATTACCTTCGTAGCACCCCGTGAATTCAAGCGCTTCTCCTTCATCAAGAAGGTATCAAGAAGTGAAATCAGAAGAGAGAATGTACCTGAAGCCTCACAGATCATCAGCATCAAACGTGCAAGGATTTTGAGCAAGCTTACAGCCCTTGCAGAAAACACTTCTGATGACGTTACCTTCCTTCCTATCGCTCAGCAACTGTTGGACGGAAAGGATCCTGAACAGTTGGTAGCATCACTGCTCAACCACTTCTACAAAGATGAACTGGACGTTTCCAAATACCAGAACATCAATGGTGGTTCACGAGACAGAGACGAAAGAGGCCCTAGCCGATTCTCAGAAGAAGCTGGCTTTACCCGACTTTTCATTGCTCGTGGACGTAAAGACGGTTTGGATAAGAGAAGACTCATCGACTACCTCATCGAGCAGGTAGGAGCAGAGGACAAGGATCTTCAGGACGTTTCCGTTCGTGATGATTTCTCCTTTGTTTCAGCTCCTCTCCAGGTAGCTGAAAGGATTCTCCAGACTTTCGCAGACAACAGTCCTGAAGGAAGACCTCTGATTACCAGAGCAAAACCAGACAACCCCAATGGCAAGAACCTTTCTGGAAGGACCAGAGGCGACCGCTATGAGGACCGTCCGTATCGCGATAGTCGTCCCCGTGGAATTCCGACAGACCGCATTCCAGACGCAGAGAAAATGATGACTTCCAGCCGTATGGCCGTGATACCCGTGGTGGAGACCAAGAGTATCGCCCCAGGGATAGCTTTGCAGGAGATAGACCGTACCGTAATGACAGTACCTCACGTCCCCGTGGAAGCTATTCAAGTGGCTCGAAATCCAAGGCTCCTGCCTATGGAAAGAAAAGCCCGGCTAAAAAACGTTGGAATGACTAGCTGATTAAGCAATGATTACAAAACCTCCAGAAGTACAACTACTTTTGGAGGTTTTTATTTGCTCCTTCAGTTTTCCTTTTTTTCGACCCATTTGGTGGGTTTTCTTTTTATGGGAAGCTATGGTATGATGTGTCCCGACATTCTTTACGATCACCTACCAGATACAACCAGTACCGCGAGTTATATTGATTTGCCTTTACGCTCGCATGCTTCAGGAGTACAATGAAATTCGACTTCTTAGCCTTTGTCGGCAAACACAGCAAACTTACTTTGGTCTTTATTTTCCTTCTCACCCTTTTCTTTCTTTTTCATGCCGTTTCACTTGAACTCAATGGTGATTATGCTTCGCTGATGCAGGAAACAGAAGATGAGGTTGTCTATGAAGGAGGTGTTGGACAGATTCCTTCTGCTGGCACCAGCACATCTGAAAACAGTCTGATTCTCGATACCGCAGTATTGAATACAAGCAGCACTGACCATCAGTTCAGGGCAAGTACATCTTTTTCTCCCATCAGCGAGGACGATGACTTTGAGTATACCTCCACCTATCTTGTAATGGTCGAGTCAGATAATCTCT
>JAQVVB010000057.1 GCA_028699215.1 Sphaerochaeta sp.
CCTTTCCAGTGTAGCATGGAGTTCCAAAAAAAGTGGATATGACATTTTATTGTAAACATAGAAGTTTTTTCTCAAATCTTGAGGAGCTTGGAGGTGTTGTCCATTCAACAAGCCTACCCCCAAGGGGCTGTACCCAACAAGTTTGATGGATTGTTGCTCACAAAATTGTTTCTGTTCCTCAGCTTCTCTCATCCATAGGAGGGAACAAGGAATCTGAAGGTAATCAATCGGATGGTTTTCCAAAGAAGAAAGAAGATGGAGTGGGAAATTACATACTCCCAGATTTCTTATCAACCCCTTCTGGCGCAGTGCTTCCATTGCATCGAGGATGCGATGCATGTCAATCGCACTGCTAGGCCAGTGGAGATAGAGTATGTCGAGGTAGTCGGTACAGAGCCTTGCAAGGCTCTTTTTCAGATCTTTCTCTACCAGTGAAGGGCTTTTAGGCATGATTTTTGTTGAAAGGATGAGTTCCTTTCTCTCAATGGATGCAGAAAACCTTTTCACTTGTTGCCCTGTTATCTGCTCACTTTGCCCGTTTCCATACGAAGAAGCGGTGTCAAAGTGTCTGATACCATTGCGTAGTGCCCAGTGGAGAACGCTTAGGGAGTCACAACGGGCCTGGTTTTCCCAGAACCCGAAAGAACCCCCGAACTGCCAACAGCCGAGTCCTAACTCACTCGTTTTCATCTTCCTCTACGGTGACAAGTTTATCGAGCATTTTCTGGTCATCAAAAATGAAGCTGCCTTCAAATTTCTTGCCTTCCAGAGCAAGAGGCAACCAATATTGGTCGTCTTCCCACATCTTGTCATAGGGCATCTCGGAAACAGGACACCAGAAAGGTCGAGCCTCTTCAGTTTCCTTGGGAGTGCCACTATACGAATGGGCAAAGAAAACATACCCGCGTTCTGAAAGTCCATCCTTGAATTGGAAGTTGAGTCTTCCAACGAGGACAGGATCAGTGATATCCAGTTCAGTCTCTTCCTTGAACTCTCGTATGGCAGCTTCTTGAGCTGTCTCAGCGAGTTCTATGTGACCTCCCGGAGCATTCACCAGTCCTGTTCCCAATCCTGTTTTCTTGTCAATGAGCAAAACGTTGTCCCCATCGAAGAGATAGGTGATGACACAAACTTCCTTGGGATCCCAAAGGTCCCAATCAATTTCATCTACCGTATCAGGAACAACGAAGGCTTCCTGTTCTGCTTCCACCGTTGCAGGTTTCTTGTTTTTCTCAGCTTCTGCAGCAGCTTCTTCAGGATGTGCCTCGTCATAACACTTTTGGCAGAGGTTGTCATCGTGTCCTATGATGTGGTTGAAGTCAAGTTTTGCATGACAACTGACACAATGAAACCTGAAGGGGAGCGCTTTCTTTCTGAAGAGGTAGAACAAACCGACACAAAGTGCCAGGACAAGCCAAGCAAGGTTGTGGTTGAGTTCTCGAGAGAGAATCGTAACGATACCTACCTCAAATACAAGGAGAATGGCTGCCAAGTAGATGGTTGCAAATCGTTTTTTTTCGGTATGAGGAATTTTTCTTTGTGTGAAATTCACCAAAAGGATGGCAATGAGTGCCCAAGTATAATACTGCTCAATTGTTTTCAAAATCATACCGTTTAAGGTATAGCGCTCTGAACTATTCGTCAAGCTTTAGTTCATGACTGGCTTTGTATATTATCGTTGATAGCAAAGGCTTTTTACGGTAAGCTAGGCATGTACCGTAAGTATTGGAGGTTGCTATGGAAATTGATGATGTCGCTAAATACATCGACCACACAGTTCTTGCAGCGAATGCTACTAGAGAGAAGATTGAGAAGATTTGCAAAGAGGCCGATCAATGGCACTTTGCTTCTGTATGTGTAAACAGTTGCTGGGTTCCTTACTGTGCCAAGCTTTTATCAAAGAGCGATGTACGTGTATGTACGGTTGTCGGTTTCCCTCTTGGCGCCATGGCGACAGAAAGCAAAGCGTTTGAAGCAAAAAAAGCCGTTACCGATGGTGCCGATGAAGTGGATATGGTGATAAATATCGGTTGGTTGAAGAACCACGATGATGATTTGGTACAAGATGACATTGCAGCTGTAAAAGCGGCATGTGGGAAAAAACTTCTCAAAGTCATCATTGAAACCTGTCTCCTTACTGATGAAGAGAAAGTACGAGCCTGCCGTTTGGCAAAAGTTGCCGGAGCTGATTTTGTAAAGACCTCCACGGGGTTCTCCACTGGTGGAGCTACTGTCCAAGATATTCAACTCATGCGCAAGACCGTTGGACCTGAATTAGGCGTCAAGGCTTCCGGTGGTGTCCACAATTATGCAGAAGCTGTTGCGTTGATAGAAGCTGGCGCAACCAGAATCGGTGCTTCCAGTGGAATTGCCATCGTAGAGGGGCAGAATGTCGCGCATTGAGCAGAAAGCTGAGGGAACTGATTTCCTCAAAAGCCTTGGGTTTCCGACGATTGATGTTCATGATACCTTTTCGCATTTTGATTTCACCTTGCCTGGTCGAAGGGTCCTGCTTATTGGCCCCATGGGATCAGGCAAGACTGAGTTTGCTGCAAGGGTTTGGCGAGATGCGGCAATTGCCCAAAGAAAAGGCGAAAAAGTCCGCGCTTTGACCAGTAGTGGTGATGTCGATCGGAGAAAAGTATTTTTTGTCCGTTCGGAAATCGATGGTGCACGGTTTTCCAACTATCCTGAAGATGCTCTCTGCTATCGTAGTGGATATGTAAGTTGCGGTGAGAACATTGCCAGAATTCGAGACTCATTTGGCTTGGAGCGTGTACTCAATGATCATCCTACAGTTGGGACCTTCATCATTGACGAAGCCTCTTTTTTTGATGAACGACTTGCGTATGTGGTCCGTAACCATAGTTACGAACGTGGGGTCATGTTCATATTTCCTACATTGATTCTTAATTTCAGGCGGGATCTGTTCAACTCAACGGCACGTTTGATGCTCGACATCGCCACCGATGTGATTCCCCTTACTGCGTATTGTGAACACCCTGATTGTATGAAGGATGCATTTTATACCTACCGATATTATCAGGTAGGGGGACAGGAGTGTCCTTCCCTCTATTTTGATCCTCTCATCATAGTCGGTGGTGATGCCCATAAGACCAGTGGACTGGAGCCGAACTATGCAGCTCGGTGTGACGAACATCATTATCTTCCAGGAAAAGAGTACACGTTTTTCCATCTGAAGCCGCTTGGAGAAATGGCGGCTCGCGGGGATGAGAAGGATTTACGGCAGGAGTTATATGCCCTCAAACATGATATGAAACGTTCGATGTTGTATAAAAACATCTGTGAACGGTATGCAAATAAAAAAGACGAAGAGATTTATTTCAACGCTTTGAAACCTGAAAACATTGCAGAAAAGGCATTGGTTTTTCTTTTCTGCGAACAAAACCTTGTTCCTGAAGAGCTGTTGCTCAGATTGGTTGCAGAACTCCAGCTTGACAAGACCTATCTCGAGAAAGTGCTTTCAGACAACAAACGACCGGTTTCCTTCGACCAGCCGTTCCTCTTCTAGAAGGTATGTAGCATTTGCAGGGTTTCTGAAAGTGTGTTTGGATCAAGGTTTTCAAGAAGGGCAGGCACTTCAATGTTTCTGTTCGACAACTCTTTGAATAGGTATTCCCAGTCGAGAACCCCTGTTCCAACGGGGATGTCTCCGATCTTGAAGCCTTGTTCGTCAAGTTTGTAGTCCTTGACATGAACAGCTGCAATATGGCTTCCAAATGCATCAAGGGCTTCACAAAAAAAAGTCTTCTGGGCTTCAAAAGAAGGAACTCCACGCACAGAACCATCTGCTTCACTGATCCCCGTCCAGCTTACCAAGTTGGTTGGGTCATAAATGACTTTCAAGTGGGGGGTATTGAATTTTTCAACCACAGCGGCCATTCTGGAGATGGTGCTGATGGTGTGTTGCTTGCTGACAGCTTCGATACCAACAATGGCGTCATATTTCACAGCTGCTTCTAGAAGTCGCTCCAAGGAGCGATAAAAGGTATCCAAGACTTTCTTGCTGGCGGTATCTGGATGGTAAGAACAGTTGGGTTGTAGAGACCCCGTTTCGGTACCGACGAGTGGACAGTTGAGCAAGCGGGCATATTTTAGGTGTTGTTCAAACTGAGTGAGTTGCATAGTTCGGATCGATTCATCAGGATGTACTGGGTTGATGTAACAACCAAAGACGCCAACGTGTACGTGTTTGCTAGATAGATCCTCACATACTGAGGAGATGTATGCTTCGGTATACTCACTGGCGTCAGGGGCATTGTGAATGACTTTCTTGAGGGCGAGTTGGATAGGAAGATCCGATCCAAACTTGGCAACCTCAGAAGCTAGAGCTGAGATACTGGAGAATTTGCCCAAGTCGTGGGCTCTAAGACCAATCTGTTTCATAGAGCAGATTGTAGAGGCTAAAGGCCTGATTGTAAAGAAAAGAGCGGTGGAGGTCTTTGTGAAACACTATCTTCTTACGGATTTCGGTGGTATTGGTGATGGCAGCTTTGATAACAGCGCCAGTTTTGCGCAAGCGTTTAGAGAACTCAAAGAGGGTGATTCGCTTGCCATAGGAAAAGGGGTTTGGAAAACAGGGCCCCTTACGCTACGGGCAAAGAATGTGGAGATTGTCTTGGAAGCAGGTTCCCGCATCGTCTTTTCAGATGATGAAGAACTCTACGAACCGGTATTCTCTCGTTGGGAAGGGGTGAATTGTTACTGCATGCATCCTTGTTTCTATATTGTCGACTCTGAAAACATTCGTATTTCCGGCTCAGGAGTAATCGATGGAAACGGGCAGAAGTGGTGGACTACTTCCGCTTATAAAAGAGAATTCCAGACCGAACCTGTCACGAAGCAGGAGAAGCAGCTCGCGCTTCTCAATCCTGGGTATCAGACACAGAGTGGTGGAGGTGGGGGTCGACAGTCCCAATTCCTTCGACCTCCTTTGGTGCAGATCCATAACTCAGACAAGGTTACCATGGAAGGCATCTCACTGGAAAACAGTCCATTCTGGACGCTTCATCCTTTGTATAGCAAGAACATCACCTTCAAGGAATTGTCGATAGTCAATCCCAAGGATGCTCCAAATACCGATGGTATGGATATCGATTCATGTGAACACGTAACGATCAGTGAATGTTTTCTTGATGTAGGTGATGATGGAATTGCACTTAAGAGTGGGAGTGGTCTGGATGGAATTGAGACAAATAGACCCACAAAAGATGTCACCATTCTCCAATGTACGGTCAGAAATGCACATGGAGGGGCTGTTATAGGTAGTGAAACAGCTGCAGGTATTCATAATATTGAAGTCTCTGATTGTCTTTTTGATGGTACCGACAGAGGTATCAGGATAAAGACCAGAAGGGGGCGTGGAGGAGCCATCTCCAACCTTTTGTTTTCAGGAATCATGATGGAAAACAATGTATGTCCCTTGACCATCAATATGTATTATCGGTGTGGATCCTTTCATGAAGAAGATTTTTCGTTGAAGAAACTTCCTCTTGAACCAACAACTCCCTCCATTCACGATGTAATCATCAGAAATTGCAGGGCAACTGGAATAACCTCAACTGCCGGGTTCATCGTAGGGCTTCCTGAGTCTCCCATCACCAACCTCAGTATTGAGGATTGTGATTTCGCTTTGGCTGTTCGTGGTTTGGTCGGTGTTTCTGAGAGTGAAATGTACTCGGGCCTTGAAGACGCGAAAGGCCGAGGGATCAGGTTGAGGAATGTACATCTTCAAATAAACCATCTCAAGATAACCGGGGTAAAGAAAGATCTGCTTATTGAAGAAGGGGCCAAGCTCAACGAAGCGTAGATTTGTTTATGCAATTCTCATGCTTATTGAATGAACCTTTCATAGTTTTTATCCATCATGGCGCTGTAGCGATACAAAACCATGATGGAGGATCGAATGAAAAAGAAAATGTTACTGGTACTGTTGCTCTGTTTTGCAGCAATGACTGCAATTGGAGCCCAAGGTACAAATGAAAACATAGGCTCTCTTGTTGAGACTATGGAAATCAAGACAGCTCAGCCTAAGTATGTATTCATGTTCATTGGAGATGGAATGAGTCATGTGCAGACCAATGCTGCACAGGTCCTCAACGGGAACAACACCAAGGGAGCAATTTCCTTGAGTCCTCTGACCTTTACCGAGTTCCCTGTACAAGGGTTGCAGACCACCTATGATGCAACCTCTTTTTGTCCTGATTCTGCTTCGACGGCAACATCCCTTTCCAGTGGGATAAAGACCCATAGTGGAGTCCTTGGAATGGGTGTTGATAAAACCACCAAGAGTGAGAATATTGCTGAAAAGCTCAAGAAGCAGAAAGATTGGAAGGTTGGGGTGATATCAACGGTGACTATCAATCATGCAACCCCAGCAGCATACTATGCCCATGTTCCTTCCAGAAACAACTACTATGATATCGGGTTGCAGATGGTGGATAGTGGTTTCGACTACTTTGCCGGTGGTGCCATCAGCAAAGATGCCGATCAAGGAAAGACCAGTATCTATACGCTTCTTGAACAGAAAGGATATACCGTCACAACCACTCGTGATGAATTTCTGAACCTGAATGCAAACAATGCAAAGGTCTATGCACAGAGTCCCCGCCTGCAGGATGGTGGTTCCATGCCGTATGCGATGGACATGGAAGATGACGACATCACCCTTGCACAGTTGGTGGAAAAGGGCATTGAAGTTCTCGACAATGAAAAGGGATTTTTCATCATGACAGAATCGGGAAAGATCGACTGGGCTTGTCACGCAAACGATGCAGCTGCTGAAATCTATGATCTACTTGCTTTTGATGAGGCAATAGCCGTTGCATTAGACTTTGCCCAGAAGCATCCCCAAGAGACATTGATCGTGGTTACCGGCGATCATGAAACCGGTGGAATGACCATTGGCTATGCAGCTACCGGGTATAATACCGCCTTTGACATCCTGAGAAACCAGAAGCTTTCTTATGTAGCATTCGACCAAAAGATTGCTGACTTGAAAAAGGGTAATCCCCATCTGAGCTTCAATGAGGTGATGACCTTGGTGACCGAGAATTTTGGATTGGCCGCTCCTTCGAGTACAAAGACAAATGACGCTTCCTTGGTTATGACAGAGTACGAGTATACCAGGCTTAAGGATGCATATGTGCAATCCATGCTTCCAAAAACAGAGCGAGTGAAGGATGAGGTCTCTTCCTTGCTGTATGGTGGGTATGATCCTCTCTCCGTAACCTTGACCCACATTCTCAACAACAAGGCTGGAATCGGTTGGACCAGTTATTCCCACACAGGTACACCTGTTGCGGTGTATGCATCCGGGATAGGAGCTGAAAAGTTCTCTGGTTCGTATGACAACACGGATATCTTCAACAAGCTCAAGAATCTTGTTGGAGTCATCTAAAACAACATCATCCAGCATGACACCCTACGTCTCTTTGGTGGGGTGTCTGTTTATGAGAAGGAAATGCCATGATAAGCGCAGCGAAACGTAGGGAAATTCTCTTTCTTGGAATCTTTGCCTTGATGTGTTTGATATTGATGCTTCTCCCTACAGGGTTTGACCGGGCCATCTATTTCAATGCAATGGGTTCCAAGGCCAAAGTGGTGTCAACCAATGATTCAATGATGCACCATAGCGGCATACTGTATATCGGAGAACAACTCTGCACGGTGAACATTCTCTCTGGACCTCATTCGGGTGAGACGTATGAGGCGATCAATATGCTTAGTGGTAAACTTGAGTTCGATAAAGTGTTTGTTGAAGGAGATGTTGCTTGGGTTTTGTTGGAACAAGATGAAAGAGGAGATGTAATTTTTTCGACGATGGTCGATCACTATCGGATTACCAAAGAAATACAATTGATAGCCTTATTTGCGTTAGTACTGATATTATTCTCGGGATTAACAGGTATTCGTACCATTTTTTCATTTGTTTTTGCGATTTTAGCCATCTGGAAAATTCTCATTCCTTTTGCGTTGAAAGGATATGAACCGATAGTAATCGCTCTGGTGGTAGGAAATCTGCTTACCATAGTAACCTTGTTGTTGGTTGCCGGATGTACTCAAAAAGCGTTTGCTGCAATTCTTGGTTCGGTTTTCTGTTCTTTGTTGACTTGCGTTCTAGCAGTGTTCTTCACCCGTTATCTTGATGTTCATGGGTCTGTGATGCAATGGTCGGAATCCCTTTTGTATGCCGGGTATATGCATCTGGATCTTACTAAGATTTTTCAAGCAGCCGTATACCTTTCTTGTTGTGGGGCCATTCTCGATTTAGCCATCGATATCAGTGCAGCTCTTGATGAAGTGAAAAAAGCCAAACCTGATGTTACTTTTCAAGCATTGGTGAAGAGTGGGATAACCATCGGTCGTTCCGTGGTTGGCAGTCAGACTACAACATTGTTGCTTGCGTATATCGGCAGTTATCTTACCGTAATGATGGTCTATATGGCTCAAGGAACACCGATGATGAGCATCTTCAATTCTAAAAGTGTAGCTTCTGAAATCCTTCATACGTTTGTAGGATGCAGTGGACTAGTCTTGGTTTCTCCGTTGACTTCTTTGGTCTGTGGATGGATTTATACCTATGATAAGCAAAAAATAAAGCTGCCTTCCCGAAAGAAAACAGCTTTGTCCTTTGAAGAGAACTGATGCTTACTCTTCGTCTTTATTAAGCAACCGTACACGATCTGGAGCAAAATCAATGGAAACCTCTGAACCCTCTGCGAAGATTTTCTTTGCATGGGGGTCATCGATCTGAACTAAGACTTCTCCAAAAGAAGTGTTGATGAAGGCTTCCAAGCTATTGCCCAGATAGACATTCATGCGCACTTTACCTTCTATGTGTCCTTCATGGGGCTCTACTACCCGCAAGGATTCTGGTCTGGCCATGAGAACGGCTTCCATTCCCACTTCAACCTGTTCCCCTGCATGGCTAACGACTACCTCTTTCCCGCCCAGGTCACAAATCCATTGGTTGTCTGCATGTTTCTTGATTGTCACCGGAAAGAAGGTGGCTTTTCCAACAAAGCCAGCAACAAAGCGGGAGTTGGGCTCTTCATATATTTCTGAAGGAGCACCGATTTGACGCACATACCCGTTCTTCATTACCACCACTCGGTCCGAAAGGCTCATGGCTTCAACGCGGTCATGGGTTACATAGACTGCGGTGATGCCCAGGTCTTTCTGAATCTTTCTGATTTCGACGCGCATTTGCTCTCGAAGCAACGCATCAAGGTTGGAAAGCGGTTCATCAAGCAGAAGAACTGATGGGGTTACGATAAGACTTCTTGCCAAAGCGACACGCTGTTGTTGTCCACCAGAGAGCTTTGAAGGAGCACGATCCCCATAGTCGCTCAAGCCGACCATGGAAAGGGTTTCGTTGACCCGTATCTTTATCTCTTCGGTTGGGACTTTCCTCAGTTTCAAACCATAGGCTACGTTGTCGAATACCGTCATATGGGGAAACAAGCCATAACTCTGGAACATGGTGGCTGTGTCTCGTTTATTGGGGGGCAGCATGGTTACTTCTTCATTTCCAATAAAGATCTTTCCTTCTGTAGGCAGTTCGAACCCCGCTATCATTCTGAGCGTGGTGGTTTTGCCGCAACCTGAAGGACCCAACAGAGTTATCAGTTCTCCTGGTTCAATGATCAGATTTGAATCATTGACTGCAATCACATCTGCTCTGCCTTTTACATCCTTGAACTTTTTGGTTACATGCTCAAGCGTTACCGATACACTTTTCTTTTCAATCATGAAGTACCACCTTAGCGGGTTGAAATTGTTTTTTGTGTGAGCTTGTCATCCTTGACCAGAACCTGCATCAGTCCCCAAACGGAGAGAACGATGACGATCAGGATGGTTGACAAGACGCTGGCGAGACCGAACCGCAAGTTTTCAGAGAAGTTGAAGATGAGTACGGTCAAATGGTTCCAGCGTGCCGATATCAAGAAGATGATGGCGCTGACTGCCGTCATTGAGCGGACGAAAGTATAGGACATGCTCGAGAGGAAGGCAGGTCTGATCAGAGGAAGGACGATGGTTCTGAAGACTGTCGGTACATCGGCTCCCAGATCTGCTGCCGACTCTTCAATGGCCGGATCAATCTGATGGAGAGCGGTAATACCATTCTCAACACCCACAGGAAGTTCTCTGATAATGTAGTTGATGACGATGATGGCTCCTGTTCCTACCAAAAGCAAGGGTGGCTTGTTGAAGGCAAGGATGTAACTGATACCGATCAATGTTCCAGGAATTGCATAGGGAGTCATGATCAATGTTTCCAAGAATCGTTTTCCAGGGAACTTCTTCCGTACGATCAGCATAGCCGAAAGCATGGCCAACAGCCCTGCAATCGGGGTTGCAATCGCAGCAAGCGTTACCGTATCTCGAATTGAGGTCCAGCCGCGCGAAAGAGCTTCTCCCCAGTTTGCAAGCGTAAAGGAGTAGTCGATGCCCCAGTTGACCACAAAACATCCAGCAAAAATGGTGAGGTACAAGGCAACAATGAATCCAATGAAAACCCAGGAGACAACCTCGAGAGTCTTTCTAACCGAGTTGTTGGTAAGCTCGGTGAGATTGGTTGAGGGTTTTCCTGTGACCGTTACATAACTCTTTTTGGCAACCCACATTCTTTGGATAAGGAAAGCAGTAAGGGTAGGCATCAAAAGAAGGAAGGAGAGTGCAGCTCCTGCTCCCAGATTGCTTCGCCCAGTAACCAGCATATACGCTTCGGTTGAAAGGACTCGGTAATCTCCACTGAGTAGCAAGGGGTTTGCAAAGTCTGCAAGGGAGTTGGTGAAGACCAGCAACCAGGCAGAGACGATTCCAGGGGCTGAAAGAGGAAGCGTTATTGACTTGAAGGTTTGCCATCGGGTGGCACTCAGATCCAAGGATGCATCTTCAACGGTAGAGTCGATCTGTCTGAGTACTCCACTGATCGTCATGAAGGCAATCGGAAACATTCCGATGACCTCAACGATGGTCAATCCTGCTAAACCATAGATGGATGTATTCAGATGAAGCAGTTGTTTAGAGATGAGTCCATTGTTTCCAAACAGCAGGATGATGGACAAGCTCAACGAAAAAGGAGGAGAAATGACCGGCATGGTTGCCAAGGTCGACATGATTTTCTTATGTCTGAAAGAGGTTCTTTCAATGAGGAAGGCAAACATATATCCAACAATCGTGGAGATGGTGGCTGTCAGGACACCTAGTCGCAAAGAACCCCAAAGAGCAACCATGTATGTGGGAGAGAGTGTTTCTTTCCAAGTCTGCAGAGAGAATTGTCCATCCTTCATGAAGGAGAGGCGAACCGCCTCTAGCAAAGGATAGGCAATGAAGATGAAGACTATACCAAAAAGACCCAGAACCATGAACCCGGTCATTGGGTCTCTGGTGAACGTCAGTACCAGCATGATGGCTAAGAAAACCACTGCAGCAGCAATGAAGAGGATTCTGAGAAGATTGGTATATCCTGTTGCTGTACTGTTTGGGACAAGGATCATGATGGCACCGCTTACTTGATACCCATTGTCCTCTACCACAGGGACAAAATAAATTTGGGATTGCGTCTCCTCAAAACTATGGGAATCAGGGTCAAGTGCGTAGTTTGCCTTATACGATCCGTGAAGTTTCAT
>JAQVVB010000058.1 GCA_028699215.1 Sphaerochaeta sp.
CAAGGTGGTTTTATATTTCTTGGTGTCGAAGATGATGGCTCGATATCCGGTATTCAGCGGCGAAATCTACAAGATTGGGTGCTGAATGTATTCCGTGATAAGATTTTTCCACAAATCATTCCTTACTATGAAGAAATAGCCATTGATGGTAAGAAAATTGCTGTAATCACGATAGGACAGGGTATTTCAAAACCCTATGTAGTTAGAAACAATGGAAGAGAAGAGATTTTCATTCGAATGGGTAGCCGTTGTGAATTGGCATCAAGAGAACAGCAAGCAAGGTTGTTTGCTACAAGTGGATTGCTCCATGTTGAAGTACTTCCTGTTCCTGGTACTTCAATTGATTCGCTTGATCTTTCACGATTGGATTTTTACTTACGTGAAATCATTCGAGACACACAAATACCACTAGATAAAGAATCCTGGACATTAAGATTAATAGGTCTAGGGTTTCTTGTTGATGATGGTCTGGGCCATATTGTTTGTACTATTGCAGGACTTGTTTGTTTTGGTAAGAAACCAAGATCTGCTATGCATCAATGTGGCATTAGGTTGGAAGTGTTTAACGGTCTAGACAAGGAATACCAGGCTCGCTTTGATACTGTATTAGATGGTCCGCTTGTTGCCAGAAGAGATATGCAAGATGGGCACCAAATTATCATCGACGAAGGTTTGATTGAAAAGTTTTCCAATGCTCTGCTTCCTTTTATCAAGGTTGAGGATGATGTAGTAGATGCAACCATGCAGCGAGGGAAAAAATGGCTCTATCCTTTTGAGGCTGTAAGAGAAACCGTGCTGAATGCGTTTGCACATCGAGACTGGACCCAAACTGTTGATATTGAAGTGGTTTGCTATAGCGACAGGATGGAGGTTATCAGTCCCGGCAGAATGCAGAATTCAATGACTATCGAGAAAATGCTGGCTGGGCAAAGATCCCCTAGAAATCCTTTGATTGCTGAAGTTTTAAAGGATTATGGGTATGTCGATTCGCGTGGGATGGGGGTAAGAACCAAGGTGGTTCCCTTGATGAAGTCTCAAAATAAAACAGAACCAGTTTTTGAACTAACAGAGGATTATCTGAAAACTATTCTTCCAAGGAAGGCTGAATAAGACGGAGTTTTTTGGAAAAACGGACAAAATAGCGGTTATATCTACGGATAAACGGACAAAATTGGCATGATTCATATTGTAAAAACGGACATATTATAGGATAATATCTTTTATAGAAGGATATTATAATGCTGTCTAGAAAAATTGAGAAAGACTTATTACGTTTCTATGATTCTTCCGGCAAGAAGGCGTTGTTGATAACCGGTGTAAGGCAGGTAGGAAAAACCTATAGCATTCGAGCCTCTGGCAAGCAATCATTCAACTCTTTCATTGAGGTGAACTTTCTTGAAAATATCCCGGCACGTACTCTATTTGAAAACGCAAAGAACAGTAAGGATTTGTTGTTGCGTTTGTCCGCCCTTGTGGATAGTCCTTTGATTCCCGGCAAAACCCTGATTTTTTTTGATGAAGTGCAAGAATGCAAAGAAATCGTGACTGCCATCAAGTTTTTAGTTGAAGAAGGTAGTTTTCGTTATATTCTGAGTGGTTCGTTACTTGGTGTGGATTTGAAGGATATTCGCTCAATACCTGTCGGGTATATGGATATCATTGAAATGTACCCTCTTGATTTTGAAGAATTTGCTTTAGCCAATCAAGTGTCTTCTACAGTACTTGAAGCACTTCGGAAATCCTTTACAGATAAAGTAGCAGTAGATCCTGTCATTCATGAAAAAATGATGGATTTGTTTCGCCTGTATCTGATAGTCGGGGGAATGCCTGTAGCGGTTCAAACCTACTTGTCTACCAATAATCTGAAAGAGGTGATGAGAGAACAAAGAAGCATCCTTTCACTGTATAAAAAAGATATTGCTAATTACGACTCAGAAAATAAACTGTATCTAGAAGATATTTTTGATTTGATACCTAGTGAATTGAATAGCAAGAACAAGCGTTTCATATTGAAAAAATTGAATGAAAACTTTAAGTATTCTCGATATGCCAATAGTTTTCTATGGTTGAAAGATGCAGGAGTTGCCTTACCTACATTCTGTGTAAAGGAACCTACCGTACCGTTGTTGCTGAGCAAGTGTTCCAATTTGTTTAAGCTTTTTCTTTGTGATGTAGGGCTGCTCTCTTCAATGTATATGGACAATATACAGCTTAAAATCCTTAATAAAGAAAAAAACATCAATTTTGGTTCTGTTTATGAGAATGTTGCTGCTCAGGAATTCAAGGCGCATGGTTTTAACCTTTATTATTTCAACAGTAAAAAACAAGGAGAGATTGATTTTCTCCTTGAGAGAGAAGGAGCAATCCTCCCGATTGAAATCAAGTCAGGCAAAGAATTCACAAAACATTCGGCGCTGGATAATTTACTGTCAATTCCAAATTATGCTATTTCAGAAGCTTTCGTATTTCACAATGACAATGTCAGACAAGATGGAAAGGTCATGTATTATCCCATGTATATGTTGATGTTTGTCGAAAAGACTGATTTGGCTCAAGATCTTATCTACACGTTGGACCTTGATGTTTTGAGATAATGAACACACGTGATTTCTTTGGGAGAATGGAAACTTATCCTTTGCTGCTTTCTCTTGGCAGAATCCTCGATTGCAGGATTCTCTTCTCTGTATGATACACCCCGGTATTGATGATTTGCTTGAGGATGCTGACTCCCAGCATGCCCATTTCCTGAAGGGGGAGTTCAAAGGTGGTGATGGGGACATTCCAGAACTCGGAGAAGTCTCGGTTGTCGAAGCCTACCACCCGCACCTGTTGTGGCACGTGATACCCTGCTTTCTGCAGACATGCAATGGCTCCTGCTGCAATGTAATCGTTGGCGCAGAAGATGCCGTCGGTCAGTGGATGTTCTTTCATGAGCCGCTCTGTTGCACTAAATCCATGGTTGTAGTCATACGTTCCGAAATACTTGTCATCAGGTAACGTAAGCTTGAGTTCCTTGACTCTCTGTGAGAACCCCTTGAGCCGGTCTTGGACCGACAATCGATCCTGAGGACCACAGATCATGGCAGGGTTGCGCATGCCACACCCATAGAGGTGTTCTGCTGCCTGATACCCACCGGTGTAGTTGTCGGGAATGACTGAAATCATATTCGGAGTATCCATGTTCACCGATACGATGGGGATGGTTGAATTCTGGATATCGAGATTGAACTCCTTCCAGATGGGAAGATGGTGGCAGAACAAGATTCCCTCAACCTTATGGCTCTTGAGAAAATCATAGGCTTTTTTCAGGTCATTGCCGAACTCGATGCCCGAGACAAAGAACAAGGAGAATTCACCGCCGGTGAGCCCATGCTCTATGCCTCGCACGATCTGGTTGACGAAGGTCTCGGTGATGTCGGCTGCCAAGCACCCGATGATTCCCGATTTCCCTCCTTTCATCCTTGAAGCATTCCAGGAAGGAACATACCCAAGTTCTTCAATTGCCCTGAGCACTTTCTCTCTGGTTTCCTTCCCTACAGGACGTTTCCCATTGAGCGTATGGGAAACCGTAGCAGGAGAGACTCCAGCACGTTCAGCTACATCTAAAATCGTTACCGGTATGCTCATCTCTCCTCCCTGCCATTTTTCCAGTGTACGGTGAATACCACTGTTTGTCATCCAAGAATGTGTACGGTGATCGATTCTCCTTCCTGTATCTGATCAGGATCGAATCGATCGACATCCAGATGGTAGCCTTTGGGAACAACCAGATTGAAGGTTCTCTTCTGATTCCCCACCTGGGCTTTTCCCTTTCTCTTGGTGATCTGCAACGTGGTGCCTTCCAGATTGAACTCCCAGAGATTATACATTTCCTTTTGGAGTTCTGTCTTTCCATCGTCTTCAAAATACTGTGAAAGCCTTTGCGTATGAGAAGGGAAGACCAAGAACTCCACATTGGGAAACAAGCCGGTTGAAAGATGCTTCAGCGAGGGGGAAGTCGGTAGTACCGATCCTTCCTTGGCAAACCACTGGACCTCTCCATTGCAAGGATAGTCAACGATTTGAGTGCTTCCACCCTCATACGTGTTGCCCACCTTGTCATACCAGATCTCTCCTTCAGGCAAGTACACCTCTGCACTCTTTTTCCCTTTGTCGGTGATGGTCACCTTGAGCAAGGAAGGGCCGAACAGGACGTTCACTTCATCGTTTCGTATCTGCTTGTCCTGAGGGTATTCAAGGCGGAGCGAGCGTTCCAAGGGCTTGCCTTGCGTCGCGGCTTCATAGGCACAGGTGTAGATGTAGGGCATGAAGCGATAATGTTCCTCGATGAGGGAACGGATTTGAGCAAGTGCTCCAGCGTATGACCAAGGTTCGGTAGGATGACCATCCTCCCTCCATGAGTGGATGACGAACCTTCCTTGGAATACTGCAGACTGACAACTTCGTACCAACAGCTCTTCCTCGGGGAAGGAACCGAAGAACCCCCCCAGGTCATGACCGAAGTAGGGCAGGCCTGAAAGGCCGAATCCAATGCCCATGTACTGGTTGTACTTCAAGGTCTTCCAATCGCTGACATTGTCTCCCGACCACGTCCGGGCGAATCGTTGGAGCCCGGCATAGCCGCTCCTGGAATATATCCAAGGTCGTTGGTCTGGATGTTCTGCCTTGAAGGCTTCATAGGAAGCTTCCGCCATCTTGATCGGATAAAGCGTTTTGTTCTTATAGGCTTCCAAGTCGATGTCTTCCAGCTCCAGTTCATTATTGTCGTTCCAGATGCCCGTGCACCCATGGTCCAGGTACTGTGTCTTCAACTGTTCTTTCCACCAGTTCTTCGCATCCGGATTGTTGAAGTCTATGAAAGAGGCTTCACCTCCCCAGAAGAACTCCTGGTAAGGTTTGCCTGTTTGGTCTTGGATGAAATATCCCTTTTCCTTGAGCATCTCATACCATGGATGCGAGGTGAGGATTCCTGGTTTGATGTTCATGCAGAGGTTGTAGCCCCGATGGGAGAGATCTGTGAGAAATTTGCGGTAGTCGGGGAACTTCTGCTTGTTCCACAAGAAAGCATAGCGCTTTCCTTCTGCTGACTTCAGATACCCGGAGGAGACATACATGCCCTCGCAAGGGATGTGGTATTTCTCAATGGTGGCAAAGTAGTCGAGGATTCTTTGCGGTGCATCGTCAGGTTCTGCATAGTTCATGGACGAACCGAAGAAACCGAAGCTGAAGAGAGGCGGCAAGGCAGGGAAACCGGTGACGGAGTAGTAGTTTTTCATTACCTGATGATAGTCGTCTCCCAAGAACACCACATACCCATAGGGACCGCCTTCCACTTCGATGGAGAAGTAATAAGGGCTCTCTTTTCCCAAATCGATTGCTTTGATCAGGGCTTGGTCAAAGAGAATTCCACAAAGCACCTGGTTTGGCGTATTTACCTTCAGAAGAAAGGGTATCGATTTATACAAAGGATCGGAGTTGGAAGCATCATAGCCGAGCGAGTCACGGTTGAACATCGAAAAACGTCTTCCCCTTCTGTCGGGAAGCCCGCTTTTATCTCCCAGGCCGTAAAATGCATCCTCTTCTTGCAGGGGAAAGTTGAATCGACTGAATGAATCCTTGCTTGTCGTTTTGGTGAAACAGCGGATCTGATAAGAAGGCACGACGGTGTCAGCATTCCCCACGCGGCCTCCGTGTTGCAGGATCCCTTTGTGATACATGCTGACCAAACCATGGGATTTTTCCAGTTTCACCACAGTCTGCCCTGTTTTGATCAGGAAACAGGAGGCTTCTTCACTCACGTTGAGGTCAATGCTTTCTTGCTTGTCCTTTGCCGGCTCGGTGATGTAGGCACTGGCTTTGGTAAGGGATGCATCAATCTCTATACCTTCAAACTGGTAGTCGATCTTGATGATTTCACTGGAGAAGAAGTGGAGTATGATTGCCCCACCTGTTCCTTTGGCTACTACATTACACGTCCCTTGCAGGGTACATGAACTGAGTGAGTGTATGATGTGTTTCATTTTTCCTAACCTTTTACAGAACCTGCGGTGATGCCTGAGAAGAAGAACCTCTGGAAGGCCAAGAACACAAGAATGACGGGGATGATGGCGATGGTGGTCATGGCAAGGAGCTCTGACCAGTTAATCTGCAACTGTCCGACAAAGTTGGCCAGAGCTTGCTGAATGGTCTGTTTCTTGTTGTCGGTGATGACGATCAACGGCCAGAGGAAGTCGTTCCACCTCCACATGAAGCTGAAGATGGCGATCGTGGCGACGATCGGTTGGCTCATCTGCCAGATGATCTTCCTGAAAATGTAGAACTCTTTTGCACCATCGATGCGGGCTGCCTCGATGAGGGAATCGGGGAGCGTGACCAGATACTGACGGGCAAGGAAGATTCCTGTCGGGGTGGCGGCCGGAGGGATGATGATGCCCCAGAGGCTGTTGAGCATTCCCAGTCGTTTGAGTTGGAGGAAGATGGGGATCATGATGACCTGCAAAGGAATCATGAGGGTGGCGATCATGAGGGTGAAAATCAGATTCCTGCCAGGGAAGATGTATTTTGCCAAGGCATATCCTGCCATGACGTTGATCACGACGGTGAGCAAGGTGGAGACCACTGCTACAAACACTGTATTCGAAAAGTATCGGGCGAAGTTTCCCTGTTGAATGCTGGATACGTAGTTTTCAATCGTCCAGTTTTCCGGGATGAGTGTCAGGGGTATCCGAAACAGTTCACTCTGGGGCTTGAACGAAGAGAGCAGTACCCACAGGACCGGAAACAGGGTGCTGAAGGCTAAGAGGATGAGCAACACATAGTGAAGCTTTGCATGTAGTGTAGGTTTATTCATAATCCTGGTCCTTTCCACTGATACGGAACTGCACGATGGTCACCAGTCCGATGAGTATCATCAAGAGTATCGACATGGCACTCGCATAGCCCATGCGGTCTTCCATGAAGGCAACTTGGTAGACCTGTTGGACGATGAGTTTTGTCGCATATCCTGGTCCACCTTTGGTCATGACGAAAATGAGTTCATATGCTTTGAATGAGCTGATGGTGGCGAGCACCAATACAACCAGGAGTGTGCTTTTCAAAAGGGGAAGGGTGATGCTGCGAAACGTTCTTGCAGGAGATGCTCCATCGATGGTTGCTGCTTCATAGAGTTCAAGGGGAATGGCCTGCAGGCCTCCAATGAGGATGACCATGTAGTATCCTGCTCCTGCCCAAACGGAAACAAGAATGACGCTGGCCATGGCCAGGTTGCCGTTGGTAAGCCAATGTATGCCTTCTCCGCCGAAGCTTCTCAGTACGTAGTTCACGATGCCCATTTCATCTCCAAGGATGAAGCGCCAGGCGATGCCGACGGTGATCATGCTGAGAAGGGAGGGGATGTAGAACAGGGAGCGGAAAATCTTTTCGCCTCTGAGTGCGTTCTTGTTCAAGAGCAACGCAAGAAGCAGGGAGTAGAGCATCATCAGTGCCACGGTGAAGAAGGAGAACACCAACGTGTTGGAAAACGTTCTCCAAAAAACCTTGTCTTGGAACAATTCCTTGAAGTTCGCCAAGCCGATGAAGGTAGGTTCTGTGAATACGCCCCATTCGGTGAGAGACATCCTCAACCCCTGGATTGCAGGAATGATGATGAAGATGACAAAGATGAGAATGTTGGGAAGGAGGAACAAGAGTGGAGCTTTTATTTGATGGAAGTTCCCTTGGACGGTTTTTTTCATGAGATTCCCAAAGAGCAGGGGACTTGCCCTGCCGTACATGAAGGAGAATCGTCCTCCCCTTGGAAGGGGAGGCGATATACACTGCTGTTTTTACTTGAAATACGTGTTTCCCTTGGCATCTACATTGGCAACAGCCTGCTCGGGAGTTACATTACCAAGCAAGACCTCTACGATCTGTTCTTTGATGTAGGTGGTCACCTTGCTCAAGTTGGTGTTCTTCCATTCATTGGCGGTGAAGGCAGGGGTGACCTTGAGTTCGCTCAAGAATACATCGAAGTCCTTGCTGTTGGAAGGATAGTCGATGGTTGCATCAGCTCTGGAGGAGAGGTTGAAGGTATCGAGACAGTAGGCTTCGTTGTGAGCATTGTCACTGAAGGCTGCCATGAGTTTCTGGGCTTCGACTTTATTGGCGCTTCCTTTGAATGAAGCAACGAACTTGCCGCCAGGAACCGATGAGTTGATCGCTGCTTTAGGCATGTTCACCACTTTCCACTCGAAATCCTTGACGTTTTTGTTGTAGGTGTTGATGTTCCAGCTTCCACCGATGTGTCCTGCGACCAAACCGGCTTGGAAGAGTTCGGCAGGGTTCTCTGAACCGAGCCAGACGCTCTTGGGGACAAGACCACTGTCATGTACATGCTTGAACCAGTTGAGGGTGTTGATGGTGCCTGGGTTGTTGAATTCCATTGCACTCTGGTCTGCATTCAAAAAGTGCCCGTTGAACTGGTACATGATGGTGGAGAATCGGTGTGGGGTGAAATCTACGGCAAGACCGTATTTCATCTTGGGATTGGCTGCAATGACGTTACTTACGATCTTTTCCCATTCACTCCATGTCCATGTCTTGCTTACTGCATCGAGATCGATACCGGCATTGTCGAATGCCGTCTTGTTCACGATCATGCCGTTGGCAGTGGCTTCGGTGGGGTATGCTACAAGCTTGTTGTCCTTGTTCATGGCGAAAGCGACCATGGAAGGCAGGAATTCCTGTTTCACTTTCTCGATGTCATCAACATACCCGTCGATGGGTTCAAGGCTATCTACAACAACAGAGAGGGTGTTGGTGCTGATTCTTGCTACATCAGGGGGATTCCCTCCGCTGATCATCATTTTCAGCTTCTGGTCATACTCACTGTAGGCTACGACCTGAAGATCGACTTTTACATGGGGATTGGCCTTGAGGTAGTCGTCGATGGTCTTCATGAATACATCCGACTCGTTGGCATCGTTGAACCACATCACCGAGAGGGTGGTTTCTTTCGTTCCTTCTTCTTTGGTTCCAGCAGCAAACAGGGTGCTGGTGGCAAGAAGCAGGATGGTAAGGAATACTGCAATCTTTTTCATACTAAATCCTCCTTTAGGATTAAGAAAACATAGTTAGCAAAACAAACGCAAAACGTTTTGCTAACTGTAGTATAGGAACGCTTTCTTATTTCTGTCAAGCTCATTTTCTTTTGCCGGAGATGCAGTTTTTTGTTGTGCCTTCTCTTTTCATTCCCTACACTGGCCTTGGGGGTTTTATATGCAAAGAAAGGCGTTAGGTTCATCTCTTGGCATGGTGTTGGCTATTTTTTCGTTGGTTTTTCTCGGTGTGGGATGTCAGTCCACCCAAGCTTTGGTACCCAATTCTGATGCTCTGTATCAGGTGTCGTTGCTCAACGCACTCATGTTGGGAGAATATGATGGAGTTGTATCTGTAGCTAAATTGAAGGAACAAGGTGATGTGGGCATTGGAACCTTCGATGCTTTGGATGGCGAGATGATCATGCTTGATGGTGTGGTGTATAAAGCGCATTCTACTGGAGAGGTGGTTGTCCAAGAAGATGCGGAAACGGTTCCTTTTGGTGCTGTTACGTGGTTTGATGCTGATTTTCCTGCGTTACCTGTTCAGTCTGTACCTGATATTGCAGGGATCAAAACCCTGCTTGATGGTTCTCTTGAAGACTTCAATGCGTTCTATGTTGCTGTACTGGAGGGAAAATTTTCCATGGTTCATGTACGCAGTGTACCAGAGCAAACCAAACCCTATCCGAGACTCTCTGCAATCGCAGCAAAGCAACCCGAGTTCATCTATGAGGATCTCGAGGGAACGATTGTGGCATTCAGATGTCCTGACTATGTCGAAGGCATCAATCTTCCCGGTTGGCATCTTCACTTTCTCTCAGATGATAAGAAAAAGGGTGGGCATCTGCTTGATGCCAAGATTGATATAGGAGAGGTTCAGATGGATGTGATCAGGGAATTTGCCTTGGTGCTTCCGCAGAGTGCTTCGTTTGCGTCTATGGATGTTACTCATGATCTGAGAAATGAGACCATCCAGGTTGAGGGGAAAGAGAAATAAAGGGAACCATTCCTAAACAAAGAAGAGCTTCTTTCTTCAATCAATGAAGGAGGAAGCTCTTCTTTTGTTTTGTTTGCTGGATTGGTTTACCTGAGGGCGAACTCAATCATCTGTTGCTTGGCATTGGCGACGTTTCCCTTGTCCATGGCTTTCTTTACCTTGGTGAGGATCTTCTTTCCCTCAAGAGCGGAGAGTTGATTCTCTTCCATGCTGAGCGCCAGATTGACGCTCAGATCCAAAACACCATAAGCAGCTTGAATGTTGCCGTTCTGGATGTTTTCGATCAATGCAGAATCGAGCATGTCGAGAAGAAACGGAGTGGTTACGATTGTTTGCTCTTCACTGGTGAGCAGCAAGTTGCGTGTATATCTCATGGGCTATGTTCCTTTTACCAACAATCGGAACCTTTCTGACCGACTGTCAGGTTTTTCCGTTTGGTGTTGCCCACTAATATCATCATAAACGTTTATTTTTTCAAGTAGTAGCAGTGGGTATTACTCTCATTTCCTATCAAGGTAAGTGTTTCGGTCTGTTCATCTTTGCTTTGGGAGTAGGCTACCTTGATGGGAAACTCCATCGTTCCATTCTTGAAATAGAACCCATACCCCTCTCGATATCCTAAAAGTGTAGAGAGCATAGGTTTGCCAGTGAAAAAGATGTCTGCTGCGATGAACTCGGAGTCGCTTGTCTTAAGACCAAACTCGATGCTGTCTATCACCAGATCATGCATTTCTGAAAGGCTTGGAGTTCCTTCCTCCGTATCCAACTCCCACTGGGTGTTGTAGAGCTTGTCCATGCTCATTTTCGCTTCTTCCGGTTCCAGAGGAGCTGGCACTTGGTAGCTGCAACCATAACAACTGAAAGCCATCAGGAATATCAACACTGCTGCTGCAACTGAGAGCATGGCGATTTTTGGTTTGGTGATTTTCTGTGTTTCATCTCGTGTGGATGTTGTGGTAGTTGTTTCTTGTTCTTTTTCTGTTTCCATGGGGTCCTCTCCAAATAATATGTTTTGGAAAGTGTGACTCCTGATCGATGGTTTGCAAACTTGCATAACAAATCACCTTATGATGACAGGACCTTGATCGCACCTGATGTAAAAAGGGGCGATGGTGTTTTACAAGAACGAATGAGGAGGGGGCCTATCGATGTAGTAGCACTGCGAGATAGTGATGTATTTCTGATTGGGGACAGGGATTCTTACCATTCTCCTGCCCGATCAATACAAACCTTGATGTTCTGGCATTCGTTATCCTGATAACATTTTTCCATATTCTCGTAACATTCTTACATTGTAAAACCGGGTTTTGGACCTATCATTAATTGTATAAACAGAAGACATATAATGTTAGGAAGTTAGAAACAACCGGTATTTTGGAAAGAAGCAACTTTTTAGAAATAACAAGGAGGATCGTTATGAAAAAGAAGGTTTATTATATACTCAATAGACATATCTCATGAAAATGTAAGGTTCAAGATGAATAATGAATGAAAGCAATTTACTCATCAAAGCAGCCCGATTTGTTGGATTGGATGGAGTGAGAAAGTCGTCTATTGATC
>JAQVVB010000059.1 GCA_028699215.1 Sphaerochaeta sp.
ATCAAGTTCCCTATTCACTTCAATCCTGATGGCTTGAAAGGTGCGGGTGGCGGGATGGATGTGACCATAGCGATACCCTGAAGGAACTGCTTTGTAGATGATTGAGGCAAGCTCATCACTTTTGGTAATTCTGCTGAGTTTACGTTTTTCAACGATGGCCCTGGCAATACGTCTTGAATAGCGTTCTTCTCCGTATTTATAGATGACATCACTCAATCTTTCTTCCTGATATCCGTTCACTACATCCAAAGCGCTGATCGGGGCTGTCTTGTCCAGCCGCATGTCAAGTTCTTCACCTTTCTTGAAAGAGAAACCCCGTTCTGATTCTGCATAGTGGTAGGAAGAGATTCCCAGATCAAAAAGCACCAGGTCCAACGGGGGACCATCATAGTTCTTGAAGTATTCATCAAACCAGATATTTTCTGGTGTAAAACGCGAACCGAACTCTTTCATCCGTTCAATGGCTTTTTGCTGTATGCCAGAGTCTCGATCAAGCCCCGTTATCTGGAGATTGGGATATTTTGACAAGAAAAGGTAGGTATGCCCTCCTTCCCCACAGGTGCAATCGACCATATAAGCCGGCCTGTCTTCTGGTGGTATGAGATGAGCGAGTATCTCATCTTTCATAACCGAATAGTGGACATATTCCATTACAGGTCCTCCCTGATCATATCACTTAGTGATTGTGCGGCATCCAAGAACTCACTCATGCTCTCCTGGTTGTAGGTTTCATAATCGTTCTTGTTCCAAAGTTCCAGATATTTTCCAGTTCCCAACAATACCGATTCCTCTTTCAATTGCAAATTTGCGCTTTCACGCAGTGATGGTGGAATGTTGATACGGCCAACCTTATCGAACTCACACAACTGTGCAGGTGCAATCATCCCTCGTTGAAGGATGCGTAGCTTTCGGTTGAACATCGCACCTTTTTCATTCATGATGGTATTCGCCAATTCTTCAAAGTCAGCGGGAAGCATCAACCAAAGACAATTTTCAAGGCCCTTGGTAATGTACAACGCATCACCGTCGAGGGCATTGCGAAGTCGGGAAGGAATAAGGATTCTACCTTTTTCGTCTATGGTGTTGAAAAATTCACCAGTCAACATTTCCCACGCTCCTTTGAAAAAGTGTCTACTCTTGGGAGTTTTTCCCACGAAGTACCATAAATGTACACTTCTTACCACCTGAGCACAACCAAAGTTATGGGTCAAACACCTTGTTGGTAGAGACAAAACAAGGGTGTCTGCTTAACGGACGTATAGCAAATCAATGAATTCTTGATTTTAAGACAAAAAAAGCCCCCATTTTCTCTAGTGAAAAATGGGGGTCTGACGATAATAAGTTTTGCTGTCAGTGTTTGGGATTGAAGATATTATAATCCATATCCGGGAAAATGATGTCTCGCTTCTCAGCTTTCACCAACCACTCGGTGTTCACAGCATTCTTACACATATTGCCATACACAACATTGAAATTCCTCAGATGATCTTTCAATCGTTTCTGCGCATATTCGGTGCTGCTCTTGTTATAGAGGATGAAAGGCCAATCACTTGCCATGGAAAGTAAGACTTCCCGGGCGGCCTGATTGAGAAAACGTTGCTTCAAGCTGATCTGATCATTGAAACGAACAGCAAGTTCTTCCATTCGCTCTATGGCCTTATGGATATGTCTATACGTCCATGCATTGGAGCCATCAAGCCAAACTGAGCTGTATCCACCCTGTCCCCATGAAGAGAACGCTGGACGGGCTGTCTGCAATTCCCCTTCCTTGACAAGGAACGAGGACGGAGTCACCAAAGTCACTTCCTCTTTGCTGTTTGCACTCATACGAATCACCTGTTCAAGCCAATCAATGCCCTCAAACCACCAGTGACCGAAAAGTTCTGCATCAAAACCTAATGTATAAAGCGGGTCCTTCAGCATGGAAGATGAAAGGATATCGCCTTTTTTCTTCAGGTTATAGAGGAAATTAGCTGCATGAGCAGCAACTTTTGCTTGCGCAAGAGAACGGTCATAAGGAATCTTCTGATCGGTGTTTCCTGTAATGGCCCAGTATTTATAGCCGGTAAAAACCCTGACTTCTGGTTCATGAATGTACTCTTTGATGTAATCCATGGGAAGGTCATACCCGATATCCCGATAGAACTCCCGGTACTGACGATCACAAGGATATCCACTGGAATTGGACCAGACCAGACTGGTTGCCTGATAATCTCTTGGGAAGGCAGCAACTCCATTGGGGCAACGGATCGGTCTATAGTCGCCACACTCCACTTTATCAGGAGAAAGCAACATGCTCTGGCTAGCCACCTGGAACCATGAAATGCCATGGGATTTCAATGTTTCTTCTAAACCAGGGTAATATCCACATTCAGGAAGCCAGAACCCTTTGGGCAGATGTCCAAAATTCGTCAAAAAAGATTGAATACCCAGCTCCACTTGGGCGTTGATGGCCGTAGGATAGTCTTTGTATAGGGGGAGATAGGCATGCGTTGCAGCTGTAGTGATCAACTCCAAATGGCCGCTTGCTTCCAAGCTCTTGAATCCATCCAGTATATTGCAACGATACAAATCGTTGAAGTCGATCAGATTCTGCTTGATGGAATCCAAGTAGAATGTGGCCATTTCTAGAAATTCAGGTTGTTCAGACTGACAACGAAGAACCTCTTTCTCGCCCAACTCCTTATGGAGTTCGAGGTACGCATTGAATCTACCTTGAAGAGAAGCATCAGTAAGCATGCAACACAAGGTAGGAGAAAGACTTATAGTAAATGTATAGGAAAGTTTTTCTTTCTTGAGTTTGTTGAACATTCTCAGAAGAGGAAGATAACTCTCAGAAATGGATTCAAACAACCAATCTTCTTCCAAAAACCGTGGATATTCGAGATGTCTGACATACGGAAGATGAGCATTGAGAATAAAGGCTACCGATTTCTTGGACATTACAGCACCCCCTTGCTTAAGGTATGTGCTATTTCCTGCAGCACGGCATTATCGACTATCTCTCCTTCCTTGGTGACGACAGAAGAGAAATGGATGTTGAAAAGTTGAGGGTTCATGGCCATATCATCAAAATGGTCACCCCAATAGGGGGCATAGGTCTGCAATTCCTTGCTTTCTGCCAAGGCCATTTCCATGCCTTTCCTATCTTTATAACAGAGAGTCACCGAGTAGGTCTTCCCTAATGTTGGAAGATTAATATTCCATTGATTATCATGAGGTCCGATTGCGATGTCAAAACTCTTCGTCTCAGTTTTTGCCTTGTCGGTTACAGAAATCCTCAAAAAGAGTTCGCCTCCAAGTTGATCATCTTCACCAAAAACCTGAATTTTCGTTGCTGGAGAGATGGACCAATAGGCGAAAGCCCATTCAGGATCCCTGAGCAAAAGATGAATTGCGGTTTCTGCATAGATTTCCGGAAGCTCTTCAACCCCTGGAAGGCCATTCACGTTCTGTTGGTTTCCTCTGAAATCGGTGAGGGAATTACAAAAGCGCTTGCGAATCTGTTTTCCTTTCAAAGACGAAGCGAGCATTTCATCGTCCTGTTCGCCATAAGCTTCTTCAAGCTCTTCTATTAGTTCTTCTCTGTCAAGAGATTGCCAGTTTTCAAAACCTTCTTGTTGGGCAATGTACTGTAACTCGGTAGTGGATAAGGAATCAATATTGATGAGAATCATGCTTGCTCCCAGAAACGCATTCTACGCGATTTTTCTTTTGTTTTATCGTAAAAGAAACGATGAGCTTAGTCAACAGCGTCCAGAGGTCAAACCTCATTCATCAAAAAGAGTGGACAAGGCCAGACCAACCATTGCGTTGAACGTATTCTGCCGCTCCTCAGGTGGAACTTGTTCGTGTGTAAGCAACGAGTCGCTGACCGTCAACAACGTCAAGGCTTCAACCTGCTTAAGATGTGCCAAAGTATAGAGTTCACAAGTCTCCATATCTACAGCCAACGTACCTACTGAGCATGCGACAGCAAGTTTATCTGCATGCTTGGTGTCATAAAACTGATCTGTGGTGAAGACATTCCCTACGGCAAAGGCAAGCGAGCTTTCAACAGCATGTCGATACGCTTTTTGCAGCAAGGGAAAACTTGCAACCGGGGCATACTGATATGACCCAAATCGTGAAGGATTCATACCACTATCACAATCAGCGGCCTGCACAATCAAAACATCCTTGAGGCGCAACCTCTCATTGAGGGTTCCACAGGTTCCAACACGCACCAATCGCTTCACTTTGAAGGTGTCAATCAGTTCCTGGGCATAAATGGAAAAGGAAGGCATTCCCATTCCGGTTCCTTGAACAGATACCCGATTGCCATGCCAAGACCCTGTAAATCCATACATCCCTCTGATCTCATTGTAGCAGACCACGTCAGTAAGATAGGTCTGGGCAATATGCTTGGCTCGCAAAGGATCGCCTGGAAGCAATACGGTTTCTGCAATACTTCCCTCTTCTGATACGATGTGTATACTCATTGATCTTGCTCCTATTTCTATTTTCATTCAAATCACAGAATTACTCAAGCCCGGTTGTCCGTGAAGGTTCTATTCTCATTACCCACTTTTATGCTATAGTTTGTCCAGCATTATGAATATGATTAAAACCCAAACAACCGACCTGATTCTTCATGGACATTTCTATCAACCACCAAGAGAAAATCCCAGAACAGGAATCATCGGAAAACAAAGCTCTGCAGCGCCTTTCCAAGATTGGAATGAACGTATTTTTGCAGACTGTTATAGCGCCAATGTCAAATCCCGCTATCTATCTGGAGTCAGGCGCATTCTTTCCTTGACCAATAATTATGAGTATATCAGTTTCAATTTTGGTCCTACCCTTCTCAGTTGGATCAGCCGAGAACATCCAGAAACATATGAACTCATTATAGAGGCCGACAAAAAGAGCGTGCTCCGACTTGGCCACGGCAATGCCATGGCTCAAGGCTTCAATCATTCGATTTTGCCCCTTTGCAATGAAGCAGATGCAAGCATCCAAATCGGTTGGGGATTAGCGGATTTCAGCAAACGCTTCGGTCGCGATGCAGAAGGGATGTGGCTTCCTGAGACTGCGATCAATCCCATGGTCATAGACATCCTTGCAGGATTTGGCATCAAATTCGTAGTGCTCTCGCCTTGGCAATGCAAAAGCATTGAAAATGATGCAGGTGAACTCATCGACTTGCAGGGAAAACCTGCACCGTATGGACAACCGTTTATATTGACAGGAAAAAACGGAAGCACCCTGGCTGCTTTTTTCTACAACCCCAGCCTTGCCGAAGGTATTAGTTTCGGACATCTGCTGAGAGATGCAGACAACCTGTATGCATCACTCTTGTCTATCAAACGCAATGATCAACAGAGATTGATTCATACAGCCACCGATGGAGAAATCTATGGTCACCATGAGCCCTACGGCGATATGGCTCTTTCTGCTTTGATTAAAAAGGTACAGGAACGTTCCGATTTCACATTGACCAATTATGCGACGTTCTTGTCCGCCAACCCACCGAGTCTACACGCCGAGCTCCATGAAGGAGAGGAAAGCAAAGGAACAAGCTGGTCTTGCTCACATGGTGTTTCACGATGGTATAAGGACTGTGGCTGCCACACAGGAGGGGACGATTCCTGGAACCAAAAATGGAGGACTCCTCTGAGAAATGCCTTCGATCATCTTGGTCATGAGATTGATGCAGCATACGATAAGGAGGTCTCGGCCATTTTCTCCAGCACCTTGGATCCTCAGGATCTATTGTTGCAATTTGGTCCTGTTGCTTCAGAAATCATTTCCATGGAACAGTTCCTTAATGATTTGCAGAAAGATCATCCTTTTGATTCTGAACAGAAAACAAAGTTGGCATCCTTGCTTCTTGGCATGAAATACAAACATTTCGCCTATACCAGTTGTGGATGGTTCTTCAACGACATTGCAGGTTTGGAACCCAGACAGAATATTGTTTACGCCTTGATGGCACTAGACCTCTATAAAAAATATATTCCAGAAAATCTGCTGGCGATGTTTCTTGAAGATCTTGAACTGGCAAAATCAAATAGAAAACAAGATGGAACAGGCCAGAATTTGGCGTTACAAGCCTTGGAAGTCCTTCCAGGTGAGGTTGAAGCCACCTTGTTTTTTGTGCTGAACAGAAAAATGGCTTTACAGGATGACCATGATGATTTCTATGGCTTGTTCAAGCTCTTGGAATTCGATGCAAAAGATGTGCAGACAACGGTACTTGAAATTTCAAATACGCTCTCATTGGTTTGTTATCAATGCACTATCCTTGACCCCGATCCAATAAAATCTGCTCTTACGTACACGATTACCGTACGGGATGAGGAAACAGGGGATATCCAAAGCTATTTCATTGATAGTGAAGACATTCCAGCGAGAATGAGGGATGTTCTTTTTCATCAGATCGACCGCAGTGTCTGTCGGCTTGAAAACAAGGAAATCAAAAAAATCGCTGAGGAAATTCACCACTATGCGTCTCTTGCGAAAGCAACTCCATACCTTCCGATGGGCTCGTTGTATCAAGAAAACGTCGGCTCCTGCCTTCGAGCTATGAAAAGCCTGTTCATGTATGGGACGCTTCCCATGTGGGATGAATATAAATATGCATTTTCAACATTGCTTGAATTTTTGGTTAAATATGGAAAACCAACAGATTTGGAAATCATGCAAAAGATCTTCGATACGGAAATGATTGATCTTGCAGAGATGATTAGGAAACACGGACTATTTGATAAAAACATCCGCTTCATCCTGGAATTCTTGAAAATGGTGAGGCTTCATTCTTTCCAGCCAGATCTTACCAATATCCAAAATGCCGTATATCCTTTTTTAAGTCGAGAACGAAAGCCGCATAAAGATACGGACATATCCTTGATCAACCTATTGGGAAAGGCCTTGAACTTCGATATTGCCATCTACTGAGGCATGCGAAAAACACCTTCTGTAAAGATTTATGGAAGGTGTCGCTCTTTTAGCAGTGTCGTACCTGGCTCAACCTTTTGACGGCTTCTTCATCAGAAGCGACAAAGAAAATGTCGTTGCCTCGGTTGCTTTCATATATGAAATTCTTAAGGGCTTTACTTGTATACTGCGAAAAATCGCCAACGATTGCACATTTACATCGATAGTTGCTGAGCTTCTGCAAAATTTCCCCAGCCAAATGAGAGTGAAGATCAAAGAATGCTTCAGCTACGGACTCTTTGCTCAAAACGAATCTGTCACACTGAGCTTCATATCGCAACATCACCAGTAAATCAAGGACTGACTGAACGTCACAAAGCAGTATCTCACTGCTCTTGAGCAGTGCAATAGCGAATCCTTTTTCTTTCCGTATTTCAATCTGCATGCCTGCCTCCATGATCAAGAGCCCTCATCGAAAAAAACATCTTGATATGTTGGGTTCAACAACAATACTTTCGTAGCATACGGGCAACGAGAAATAATTTTTGCTTGTTCATTACGTGCTTCATCAACAACCATCCGAACAAGATGGCTCCCTACTCCTTGCCCCCGTAGAGAATCTGAAACAAAGGTATGGTCAATGACAATGGTGTGCATTCCTTCCCTATGAAAATCAATCTGGGCAAGATTCTGAGTCATCTCCCCTTCAAGAAAGAAGGAATTTTCCTTGCGTTTATATTCGTTCATACGTCCTCCCTTTTGAATCCAATCAGGAATCCATCAGTTCTCAAGCAACTGCTTGGCATGAACCAAACTTACCTCGCTTTGCTCATCTCCACTGAGCATTCTTGCAATTTCTCTCTCTCTCTGAGCACCATTCACTTCCGAGATATGAGAAAAACTCATCCCCTTCTCCACCTGTTTTGAAACCACCAGTTGTACTTTTGCTTGTGAAGCAATGGAAGCAAGATGCGTGATGACAATCACTTGATGGCTCTTGCTGAGCCGTTTGAGTTGATCAGCCACCGAAAGTGCAACACTTCCACCGATACCAGCATCGACCTCATCAAAGATGAGGGTCCCTACACTATCATGATGGGAGAGCGTAGTCTTGACTGAGAGCATTACACGGGAGAGTTCTCCTCCGCTTGCAACATCCTTGATAGGCCGACTTTCCAGACCGGGGTTGGCGCAAATCATGAATGCAATTTCATCGATACCGTTGGAAGAAGGTGGAATGGTCTTGAACTCTATGGTGAAAACAGCCTGACTCATTCCCAAAGTACGCAACGTCTGTTCTATTTCGTTCTGCAATCTCAAGGCAGCTTTTTCTCGTGCATCATGTAAAGTAAAGGCGGCTTCCTGCAAGGCTCTCTGTTCTTTTTCCAATTTCTTTGAGAGATCTTGAAGCAACTCCTCACCATTTTCACTCTGGGAGAGTTTTGTCTGACTCTCTACTTTGAATGCAAGCATTGCCTCAAGAGAATGTCCATACTTTTTCTTCAGACGTTGAAGTAAAGCCTGACGGCTCTGCAAACGATCAAGTTCTTCTTCGGAATAGGACATCGAGGAAAGATAATCGCGTAAGCTTTCATAAATATCCTTACACTCGATGAAACAACTCTCCAAGCGTAGACGATAAGGCTCCAAAGAGGGGTCTCCCTTGGAAGCTATGGCAAGTTGTGTTCCACTTTGATGCAGACTCCCCAAGGTGCTGGTTCCAGAATCAGAAGCATGAAGCAGAGAAGTTGCAAGGCTTAAGGCATCATGTATCTCTTCAAATGCTGAAATTGTCCTCACTTGCTCGGATATCTGTTCATCCTCTCCTGCTTTGGGATCTGCTTTGGTAATCTCATCAACTGCGAATTTGAGGAATTCAGATTCTCGAGCTGACCTGTCAAGATCTTTTTTCAACTCATCTATTTCATGTTGCAATTCTAGCGTGCGTTTATAGACCTGCTGATAATCCCCTTTTTGCTTCTGACAATTTCCAAAAGCATCGAGTACTGCAAGTTGATGAACAGGTGAAAGCAAGCTCTGATGGTCACGTTGTGCACTTATGTCCAAAAGGTCCTCACCTACCATAGATAGGTCGGAACGAGTGAACAATCGTCCTTGGATGGATATTGAAGAACGTCCATTGCTCTTGATGGTTCTACTGATGAGCAAGGAACCGTCATCGAGTTCCATTTCATTCTCTTTAAGAAAATTTCCAATACCTGGAGGAATGGAAGATCCGAGGTAGAAACTCGCGCTGACCGTAGCAGAATCACATCCATTTCGGATGGATTGAACGTCAGTTTTTTCTCCCAATAAAAGCGAAAGAGCCCCCAGGATGATGGATTTACCAGCTCCTGTTTCACCTGTTATGACCGTGAAGCCTTCATCGAACTGTATGGCAACATCATCAATGAGAGCATAATGGTGGATTTCCAGCCGTTCAAGCATGCAAACCTCCTCCAGACCAGTTGAGTTTATCACGTATTACTTCTATATAGTTACGTCTTTCGCTTGTAACAAGCAGTGCTTTACTCCTTGATTTTTCAACAATGACCGTATCTTCTTCCTGGAGAGGAAAATTCTGCTGGCCATCTACGGAAAGCATCAATCCTGTTCGCTGCCCTGTAAGAACTTTCAGCGATATTTTTGTCTCACCGCTGATGACCAGAGGACGATTCGACAGCGTAAAGGGACATATGGGGGTAACAATCAAGGAAGAAAGATCAACATCCAGGATAGGTCCTCCCGCAGCCAAGCTATACCCGGTCGAACCGGTGGGAGTAGCGATGATCATGCCGTCAGACCTAAAGAAACCGGCATCAGTGTTACCAATGGACAACCCAAGGTTGATGACCTTGCTGATCCCACTGGAAGATACCACCATTTCATTTAGACCATGTCCGGTGAAAACCTTCTCTCCATTGCGCATCACAGCTACACGTATCATCAGTCTTCTGCTGATGGTGTTCAAACCCTTTAGGTAATGATCGATGGCTTCCTGCCACTCATTCACGGAAATCTCAGTGATATATCCGAAGGTCCCGAGGTTGATTGCAAGGATGGGAATTCCCTTCTCCTGAAGATATCGAGCACAGTAAAGCACCGTTCCATCGCCACCAAGGCAGATCACCAAATCTGTTCCTTTTTCTACGACAAGCTCTACACTCTCTTCACAGGTACGAAAAATAGTGGAGGCGATACCACGCACATCAAGAAAGCTAGCAATCTTTTGTGAAAGTTCATGCGAGGCTTCTTTTCTCCAGTTTGCGATGATCAGTACTTTTTCTACAACTCTATTCTCCATGCCTGCTCCTTAGGGTAGATGGGATATGACTTTCATCAATAATTCGATATCCCCTTGCTTGAGAAATGGATAAGCAGGGAAGGATAGTCCACGTAGCATGGGAGCGATGGAATGAGGAAAAAGATCATATCTGTCTGCAAGAGAACTACCAATACACGTTGAGAAGGTCTTTTCAACCGAGACTTGATATTTATTTGCAAATTTAACAGCATCCTCTACTTTTGAGTCAAGCACAACGCAAAACCCATATCCATTCGGCTCAAAATCAATATTCCCGATGCCAAAAAGTTTATGTGGGGTTTTCAGTAAGGATTGTCTATAAAGGGTATAGAGTTCCCTGCGTTTGGCTACCTGCTCCGATAACGTGGAAAGCTGGACGATTCCCAACGCGGCATTCATATCAGGAAGTTCCTCATACTGACGTACGTGTGTATACAGAGCTTTTAATGGTGCAGTAAAGGAACTGTCGTTGTAAGCAAGGGCAGCTCCTCCCCCTGTTGAGATGATGCTGTCTTCTTCAAAAGCACAGACCACAAGGTCCCCGAAAGAGCCAGCCTTTTGCTGTGAATATTCACTTGCTATGCTCTGGCTTATGTCTTCGATTACCTTTACCCCAAGCTGTCGATAATCACACTCATACGGAATTTGACACATTGGTTCATGCACGAGAAGAACATTTGCGCCCTCTTGTACAAGTCGTGATGCTTCATCAAGTGAGAGACAACCATGGTTTGCATCGATATCACCGAGTAGGACCTTTGCACCGAGACTCTCTATGATGTATCTATAGATTGAAGGAGAAAGGACGCTGACACCAACAGAACTTCCTTCTTTGATCTGGCAGAGTTTCAAAGAGGATACAAGTGCATCAATATAGCTTCTTACAACAATTCCTTCTTTCAAGGCGACTATTGAACAAAACTGTTTGAGAAATTCATTCTTCCTTTCACCTGGGCCGATTTTTTCGTTGACCATTGTCTGCAGCACGGCATCCATGTCTTTGCGTCGCAAGGTTGGTTTATGGAATTGGATTAATGCCACATTCGCCTCCTCAATACAGTATACCTGTAATCGCATGGCGTTTCCACAGAATTGCAGAAATCAGAGCAGGCTTCCTTGAAGTTTTTCAGGGTTCATCCGGGCTTTGATTATACTTGTCAATTTTCAACCTATTTCTGTTTTTCTCTATGCCTTACAACAAAAAAAGACCAAAAGTCAAATCCACGAGTGGATTTTGTCCTTTGGTTTTTCTGCTATGAGGTAAAAAAAAAGAAAGGCCCGGCGGCTACCTACTCTCCCACGGAAAACCGTAGTACCATCGGCGTGAGGGCGCTTAACTTCCGTGTTCGGGATGGGAACGGGTGTGTCTGCCCTGCTGTGGCCACCGGGCCGGCC